>CALKOE010000115.1 GCA_938091985.1 uncultured Acidimicrobiales bacterium
GGGAGGCACGGTGATCGGCGCGGCCGTCGTGGTCACTACCTCCTCCACGACGCGCTCGGCGACCAATTCCTCAGGCTCCGCATCGATCAGCGGCAACACGACAGTGGACGCGGCGAGTGCGGCGGCGAACGCCGATGTGACTGCCGCCGGGATGTTGGCGGCGCCGGTGGCCTGGAACGCGACTGGCGAGTTGGCCAGCCAGGTACCGATTCGCCCTCGTTGATGCGGCACCAGCGATGCGGACAGGAAGGCCCTCACCACGTCGGGATCGAATTGCGCACCCGAGCAGCTCGCCAGTTCCTGCCTGGCATCGTCGTGGTCCATTGCAGACTTGTACGCCCGCACCGTGGTCATGACATCGAACGCGTCGACGACGCTGATGATCCGACCTGCTCGAGAGATCTCCGGACCCTTGAGGCCTCGGGGGTAGCCTCCGCCGTCCCAACGTTCGTGATGGTCGCGAGTGGCGCGAGCCCACTCGCCCAACCAGCCGCGCATCGGCTGGATCATCTTCCAGCCCTCGTTCGGGTGGGTCTGCAGGCGTGACCATTCTCGCTCGCTGAGACGGGTCGACTTGTTGAGCACGTCGGCCGGCACGCTGAGCTTGCCGATGTCGTGGAGCAGGCCCGCCCACTGGAGCTTCATGCGCTCGGTCTCGTTGAGTCCCATTTCGACGGCGATGAGATCTGCGTAGGCGCGAACCCGTTCGGTGTGGCCGCGGGTCAGACGATCGTGGGCCGTGAGCTTTCCGACCACCTGGAGGAGGTACTCCGCCGCTTCCTGTGCACTTGCATCATCGAGTGCCGCGACTTCGCTGGCGAGGTGTTTCGCCGTGCCCCGTCGTAGTGCCATCTTGAAACGTGAGGGTGCGTGATCGGGGAAGACGATCGAGAGTTGGAGGAGAGTCGAGAGAGGGAGGAACTGACGGGCCGAACGGTCGATCGAGATTAGTGCCAGAGTCGAGACGACCGAGAGGGCGGCCCAGCGAGCGACCGCCTCGATGAGGGTTGCCGGATCGCCGAGGAGTTGGTTGAACTGCCACGCGGCAAACGTGACGCCGACGAACGGGATCGCGAGAATCGCGATTCGCACAGCGCGCGCAAGCCCCGGGCGAGTGCGCCACTCGCGAGAAGACACGTCGACCTCGGTCGACTCGGGGGCCATCTCCATGGTGTTCAATCGGTCCGGAGGTCGCCGGTTGTGAGCACCCGTTCGACCTATGGGCATAGGTCGAACGGCCCGAACGGAACGCTATTCAGCGTTGACTGGACTCAAAATGGTGCGGATGAGTCGGGCTGCGCCCAGCTTGTCGAGAGGTTCGTTGCCGTTGCCGCACTTCGGTGATTGCACACACGAGGGGCAGCCATCGGCGCAGGGACACGCCTCAATGACGTCGAGAGTGGCAGCGAGGTGCTCCGCTCCCGACTCCCACCCGAGCTCGGCGATGCCGGCGCCTCCGGCGTAGCCGTCGTAGATGAAAATGGTGGGAGCCTCGGTGTCGGCATGGTGTGCGGTGGACACGCCACCGACATCCCATCGGTCGCAGATCGTGAACAGGGGCAGCAAACCGATCGCCGCGTGTTCGGCTGCGTGCAATGTGCCGGCGACGTCTTCACTCGCATCGGCGACGAGCGCCGAGTCGACCGTGTACCAGAACGCTCGCGTGACCAGGCGCTGCTCGGGCAGGTCGAGCGTCTCGTTGCTCAGGATCTTCCGGGAACGCGACTCGCGCATCTGATAGCCGGTGACCTGGGTGATCACTTCGACGGAGCCGAGGTGGAGGGTGGCCGCGCCGACAGGTCGTGTCTGCTCGACCTCGAGCACGCGAATGTCGGTGGAGCTGCGAGCCTGGGTGTATTCCCCGCCGTCGGCTTCAACGACACGGGCTTCGCTGTCGGCCAAGTCGAGGGCGATCACCTCGAAGGCCGCGCCACGATGCAGATAGATGGCTCCGGTGTGCACCGAGCTGTGGGCGCGGCTCTCGTCGATCGTGCCGATCAGCCGGTCGGAGTGGTCGTCGATGATGCGGACCTCGCCGGACGACCCCGAGCGCAGGGAGATGCCGCGAGACGGATAGCCCGTGCCACGCCAATAGGCGAACGGCTCTTGAGTGCCGTTTCGCCATCGGCGGCGGAGACGCAGTTCGTCGGCGCGAACCAGATCACGCACGCCGTTGTGGAGTTCTTCGTCGGTCCACCACCGCAGATCGTCGTAGCTGATCGGAAGCTCGTAGGCCGCGCAGGCGAGGTGAGGGTCGAGGATGAACGGGTTGGCTGTGTTGATCACTGACGGTTCGGCTGGGCGGTTGAAGACTTCTGTCGGGTTGGCCATCAGATACCGGTCGAGTTGGTCGTCGCCGCCCACTAGGACTGTGACTGAGGGCGCGTTGCGGCGACCCGCTCGGCCCGCTTGCTGCCACATCGAGGCGATGGTGCCCGGGAAGCCGTTCATGACGCAGGCATCGAGCCCACCGATATCGACTCCGAGTTCGAGCGCCGAGGTGGACACCACGCCGCGGAGGTGTCCGCCGAAGAGTTCGTGCTCGATCGCCCGTCGTTCCTCGGCGAGATATCCCGCTCGATACGGCATCACGGCGTCGCCCAGCTCGCGGGGAAGGCGACGGCTGACGTCGGCCGCCACGAGTTCCGTGCCTTTGCGAGAACGGCAGAAGGTGATGGTGCGGTGGCCCGACTCGACCAGGGCCGCGGTGACCGACGCACACTCGGAGTTGGCCGATGACCGCGCCCCGGTGGTGTCATCGATCACGGGTGGATCGAGCAATGCGAACCGGCGGGGACCAGCCGGTGAGCCGTCGTCGGTGATGGCAGTGACCGGCGCGGCGCACAGGCCCGATGCGAGCCGAGCCGGGTCGCCAATCGTCGCGGAGCAGAAGATGAAGGTCGGGTCGCTGCCGTAGTGACGACAGATCCGACGGAGGCGCCGCAGGATGTGGGCGACATGAGTGCCGAAGACGCCGCGCAACACATGGAGCTCGTCGATGACCACATAGCGGAGCCGCATGAGGAGCGCGTCCCACTTCGCGTGGCGGGGGAGCAGACCGACGTGGAGCATTTCGGGGTTGGTGAGCACCACGTTGGCGCTGCTGCGGATCCAGGCTTTCTCCTCGGGAGAGGCATCGCCGTCGTAGGCGCCGGCGACGAGGCCGGGAAACCCGGTCGTGGTGAGCGCCCGTAGTTGATCGTGGGCGAGCGCCTTCGTCGGATACAGAACGAGCGCGGTGCCCGGCTTGATCGGATCGAGGACCGCTTCGGCGATCGGGAGCTGAAAGCATCGTGACTTTCCTGACGCCGTGCCCGTGGCGATTACGACGTTCTCCCCCTGCCGAGCGAGATCGATCGCCGCGGCCTGATGGCTCCAGAGTGGTTGATCGACCAACAGCGGTTGCAGAGCCTCGGGGAGCGGGCGGGCGAGGGCGCCGAATCGCTCCACTCGTTCGGGAATGTGCTCGACATGCACGAGGCGCCCGTCGTCGGCGAGCTCGTCGAGCAGCTCCTCGAATGCCGGTGTGCGGGGGAGGGGTGGGGCGGCGAGGCGCAGTCCTGGCGCGTCGGCACCGGCAGGGGTGTCCGCGAGGTGCGGACCCGGCTCCGGAGCGAGTGCCATCGGCCAAGACTACGAGACGGGTGTGACGGAATCACATGGTTGAGGTTTGGCCCGGTTCCGTCTATGGCCGTCGCCGTATTACCGTCGGCATGTGCAGATCGTGACGCACTCACATCGAGAGGGGCCATGGACAGTGCTGACTGTCGCGGGCGAACTCGATGTGGTGGGCGGCCCCGATCTCCGCCAAGCCGTCATGACCGAGGTTCGCGAGGGCAACCACCGTTTGGTTCTCGATCTGACCGGCGTCGACTTCATCGACTCCTTCGGGCTCGGTGTGGTCGTGGGTTCGCTGAAGCGCACGCGGCTGCTCGACGGCGACCTTCGGCTGGTTGTCCCTGAAGCGCGCGTGCGGCGGGTCTTCGAGGTGTGTGACCTCGATCGAGTGTTCGACATGCACACGACAGTCGACGAGGCCGTCGCCACAGCGGTGAGCGGACAAGTGGTGGGCGGACACCAGTGAGTCTTGGTTCTCCTGGCGGCGATGAAATGGCGATCGCCGATTTTCGACCGGGCGAGATCGTGCTCGAAATCCCCGCCCGCACTGAATATGTGTCCCTCGTTCGTGTGGTGATCGCTGCCGCGGCCGAGATCGAGCCCGACATGGCCAGCGAACGCATCGAGGATCTCCGCGTGGCGGTGAGCGAGGCGACCACCAACGCGATCGAGGCACACGGCCTGAAGGGCGTCGACGATCGCATTCGAATCCAGTGCAACCTCGCCGACGACGAGATCGCTGTGGTGGTCCACGATCAGGGCATGGGCTTCGAGCCCGACGAGGTTCCCGAGCTTCCCGAGCCCGACTCGCCCGAGCGACTTCTGCACGAATCTGGTCTCGGAGTGCATCTCATGCAGATGCTGACCGATGAGTCGGAGATCTCTGCCACCGACGACGGTACTGATGTCCGCATGGTCGTCTATTCGTCGAAACGCCGCCGCGACAACGGAGACAGGTAGCGTTTCCACCCGTCCATGGCACACGATGAAGTACCTCTTTCTCCACTGACGTGGATCGGCGGCGACCGTCGTCTCGCGCGCCGGGTCGGCCGTCCGGTGCGCAACTTCCTTCGCATCGAAGCAGCGGGCGGCATTCTGCTTCTCCTCGCCACCATCACTGCGCTGGTCTGGGCGAACTCTCCTTGGAGCGACAGCTACCACGAGATTCTCGAGACCCATATCTCGATCGAAATCGGCGATCTCATCCACCTGGACGAGTCGGTGCTCCACTGGATCAACGACGCATTGATGGCCATCTTCTTCTTCGTCGTCGGGCTCGAAATCAAACGAGAACTCGTCGTGGGCGAGCTGAAGGACCCGCGAGCGGCCGCCCTTCCCGCCATCGCCGCAATCGGCGGCATGCTCGTGCCGGCCGGCATCTATGTCGCCTTCAACTCCGGTGGCGCGGGGTTCGATGGGTGGGGCATTCCGATGGCCACCGACATCGCCTTTGCAGTCGGAGTGGTCTCGTTGCTCGGCAACCGAGTGCCGAGCTCCATGAAGGTCTTCTTGCTGACCTTGGCGATTGTCGACGACATCGGTGCGATCGCGGTGATCGCGATCTTCTATACCGATGACTTCTCGTCTGGCTGGTTCCTCGTTGCCATGGCGGCGATTCTGCTCGTGGTGCTGATGCGGGTCGTGAGGATCTGGTGGACACCGGCCTATGTCGTCGTTGGTTCGTTTGTGTGGCTCGCGGTATTCGAATCGGGCATCCACGCCACGATTGCGGGCGTGATCCTCGGACTCATGACCCCGGCCATTCCGCTCAAATCCGAGGCTGAGGAACGCGACATCGACGATGTCGTGCGCCGAGCGGTGCGTGGGGATGCGAGCGCGCCGGTGGTACGCCGAGCGAACTTCGAGCTCAAAGAACAGGTGTCGGTGGTCGAGCGTCTGGAAGACACCCTCCATCCGTTTTCCAGCTACATCATCATTCCGATCTTCGCTTTGGCCAACGCCGGTGTGATGCTGTCGGGCGACACGATCGGCGATGCGGTCACCTCGCCGGTCACGCTCGGAGTGGTTTTCGGCCTCGTCGTCGGCAAGCTCGTCGGTATCTCATTCGCCACGTTCCTCGCGGTCAAGAGCGGTGTCGCCTCGCTTCCGCGGGCCGCATCGTGGATCGACGTGGTCGGTCTTGCTGCGATCGCAGGGATCGGCTTCACCGTCTCGCTCTTCATCGCCGGACTGGCGTTCGACGACCCGTTGATCGCCGACGAAGCCCGCATCGGAATCCTCGTAGCGTCGACGATTGCCGCCGCGTTGGGCACACTGATCCTTCTGCGCTCGAAGGTCGTGCTCGAGGTCGAGGTTGACGACCCGATCCCGACTGGCTCCTGAGCCAGGTATTGACAAGCTCCTACAAGAACGGTTTGGTTCCCCTTCGTGGCCAATGCTCTCGTGATCGTCGAATCCCCGGCGAAAGCCAAGAAAATCGCGGAATACCTCGGCGACGGTTTCACCGTTGAGTCCTCGATCGGTCACGTCCGTGATCTACCCCGCAACGCGGCTGATGTGCCCAAGGCCTACAAGGGCGAGAAGTGGGCCCGCACCGGTATCGACGTCGACAACGGCTTCAAGCCGCTCTACGTGGAGAACGCCGACAAGAAGGATCACATCCGACTTCTGAAGTCGCTGCTGAAGGACGCCGACGAGCTCTTTCTCGCAACGGATGAGGATCGCGAGGGCGAAGCGATCGCCTGGCACCTGATCGAGGTGCTCAATCCGCAGGTTCCCGTCAAGCGCATGGTGTTCCACGAGATCACCAAGAAGGCGATCCAAGCTGCGATCGACTCGCCGCGCGAGCTCGACCGCAAGATGGTCGACGCTCAGGAGGCCCGACGAATCCTCGACCGTCTCTACGGCTATGAGGTCTCCCCGGTGCTGTGGAAGAAGGTCATGCCGAGTCTCTCGGCCGGCCGGGTCCAAAGTGTTGGCACCCGGCTCGTGGTCGAGCGTGAACGCGAGCGCATGGCGTTCCTGTCCGCGGGCTACTGGGACATCAAGGGACAGTTCGCCGCCACCGACGGCGACACGCGTGAGTTCTCTGCCGCTCTCGCACAGATCGATGGCGTCCGCCTGGCCAGCGGCCGCGACTTCGGCGACGACGGGCGGCTGAGCCGCGACGACGTGGTCGTACTCGACGAGACAGGTGCGTCCACCCTGGTCAGCGAACTCGAGGGTGTGCCCTATGAGGTCCGCTCCCGCGAATCGAAGCCGTATCGGCGTCGCCCGGCAGCGCCCTTCATCACGTCCACCTTCCAGCAAGAGGCGGGCAACAAGCTCGGCCTCTCGTCGGCAATGGCGATGCGGGCCGCGCAGGGTCTCTACGAAAAGGGCTACATCACCTACATGCGAACCGACAGCACCACGCTGTCCGACACCGCACTGCAGGCTGCTCGTTCGATGATCTCCGAGCGCTACGGCAAGGACTTCCTGCCCGATGCGCCCCGGCACTACACGAAGAAGTCGAAGAACGCCCAGGAAGCCCATGAGGCAATCCGACCGGCCGGCGACAGCTTCAAACTGCCCGACGTGGTCGCGAGTGAAGTGCCCGTCTCCGAGGCTCGGGTCTACGAGTTGATCTGGAAGCGCACGGTGGCATCGCAGATGACCGACTGCACGGGTGAAACCGTGCAGCTCCGCCTTGGCGCGGTCAGTACCGGCGGCAAGGACGTCGAGTTCAATGCCACCGGCACCGTCATCTCGCACCGCGGCTTCCGCGAGGTCTACGAAGAGTCGAAGGATGTCGCTCGCAACGCCGAGGGCGCTGAGAGCGACGACGATGAGCGTCGGCTCCCGCCGCTCGACCGTGGCGACGCCGCCCGGTCGGTTGGTCCGCTCGACTTCGAAGGCCACGAAACCCAGCCACCTTCGCGGTTCACCGAGGCATCGTTGGTGAAGCGACTTGAAGAGCTCGGCGTGGGCCGTCCGTCGACGTACGCGTCGATTATCGGCACGATCCAGGACCGCGGCTACGTGTGGAAGAAGGGCTCCGCCCTCGTTCCCTCCTTCACCGCGTTCTCCGTCGTCAACGTGATGGAGGGGCACTTCCCCAACCTCGTCGACTACGCGTTCACCGCGAAGATGGAAGACGACCTCGACAAGATCGCGAACGGCAGCGAATTCGCCGAGCCGTGGCTCACCCGCTTCTACTTCGGTGAGGGTGGAGAAGACGGGGAACCCGGCCTCAAAGAGAAGGTCTCGACCCGCCTTCCCGACATCGATGCTCGCCTCGTCAACACAATCCCGCTCGGCATGACCGAGGACGGAAAGCCCGTGGTGGCCCGCGTCGGCAAGTTCGGGCCCTACGTACAAAAGGGCGACAGCGAGAACAAGGACGACAACGAGACCGCGTCGATCCCCGACGACATCCCGCCCGACGAGCTGACCCTCGACAAGGCGATGGAGTATCTCGCGCAGCCCAAGGAAGGGCGCGTGCTCGGCCAGGACCCGGCCACCGGAATGGACATCTTCGCGAAGGCCGGACGTTTCGGACCGTATGTGCAGGTCGGCAACTTCGAGGACTTCGATGGAACCGACGAGAAGCCCAAGACGGCATCGCTGTTCCAGACCATGACCCTCGAGCGCGTCACCTACGAAGATGCGTTGCAGTTGCTGTCGCTTCCCCGCACGGTCGGTGCCGATCCGGCCGACGGCGAGGTCATCACGGTGCAGAACGGTCGCTACGGCCCGTACGTGAGTAAGGGCAAGGACAGCCGCAGCCTGCAGACCGAAGAGCAACTCCTCACGGTCACGCTCGAGGAATGCTTGAAGGTCCTCGCCGAACCGAAGCGAGGTCGCGGTCAGACCGCGAAGCCGCCACTGCGCGACATGGGTCCTGATCCTGAGACCGGCAAGGACATGATCGTCAAGGACGGTCGCTTCGGTCCGTATGTCACCGATGGCGAGTACAACGCGTCGCTGCGCAAGGGCGACACCGTTGAGGAACTGACGGTCGACCGCGCCGCCGAGCTCCTCGCTGATCGTCGGGCCAAGGGCCCAGCCAAGAAGGCGAAGAAGAAGGCCTCGAAGAAGAAGGCGACCAAGAAGAAGGCCTCGAAGAAGAAGGCCTCGAAGAAGAAGGCGCGTGCAGGCACGACCAAGAAGGCCGCGAGCACGGTCGACGACGCTGAGTAAATCACGCTCGGTGGGTTCCGTCGGTTGCGCCTAGGGTGACCCCGGTGGGAGAGAGGCCGTCGAGTAGCGCGTCCCGAATGGGCGAGGCGATGTCACAGACGCGCCCGAGCGGCCGAATCGAGTCGTGGTTCGGCTCTCAGCAGTTCTTCCGGCTCTGGGTCGCTCAGGTCATCTCCGCGACCGGTGACTGGCTCGGACTGATCGCCACCATTTCGCTCGCGAGCCGATTGAGCGAAGGAACCGAAGGCACCGCAATCGCCCTGGTTCTCGCCACTCGCATCGCCCCCGGCTTCTTCCTGGCCACTGCGGCCGGTGTGATCGTCGACCGGTTCAACCGCAAGCGACTGCTTCTCGTCTGCGACATC
>CALKOE010000116.1 GCA_938091985.1 uncultured Acidimicrobiales bacterium
CATCGTCGAGCTCGGCATCGCCAGTCGAGTCCGACCAGATGATCGTCAGAAGAAGTAGCGCAGCAACAGCGGCGAGGCCGATGTTGAGCCGCAGCAGGATCTTGTTCAAACGACCAGGCGAAGTTGATGAACCGTAGGCTCGTCCACATGACGGTTCGGCCCACTCCCGCCCGCGGCACGCTGTTGTGGCGAGGCCTCACTCGGGCCTGTGCGGTGTGCGGTCAGCGCGGCCTTACCCGCAGATGGGTGACGCTGCGTGAGGACTGCCCTCGGTGCGGCTTTCATTTCGAACGCAAGCCCGGTCACTTCGTTGGGGCCGTCGGCATCAGCACCAACATCACCTTCGGGCTTTTGCTGATCACTCTGGTGGCGGGCATCGGAATCATGTGGCCCGACCTGAGCCCGGCCCCGCTGCTCCTGGCCATGTTGCCCATCGCCGTGCTTGTCCCGATCCTGTTCCACCCCACCGCCAAGACCTTGTGGGTTGCGATCGACCTCGGAATGAAGCCACTCGAGGCTGGCGAGGCCGTCGGCGGAGCCGAGGAACGCTCGGCGAAGTAGCGGCGAACTCGCCGAAGTGACCGCTTCCGGGATCTCGTCGAGCTCTCGACGGGGCTTCCACTCGGAAGCGACCTCAGTCTCGGAAGCAGCTTCAGTATCCGAAGCGACGGCAGCATCGTCGTCGTCGGGTTCACCCTCGCGGCGGTCGACAAGCGTCCACCCGCGCGGCGGTGTCGAGCGAGCCAGGTGCTGCGCACACAACGGTGTGCCGAACTGCTGGCCGGCCTCGTCGTCGAGCGTGACGAGTTCGGCGCGGCGTTCCGCCCGCTGAAGGAGCAGGACGCCGGCCCGGGGACGAGAACACCCAGGACGAGCACAGGAGGCCATGAATCGACCGTACTGGTGGGATCGGCCCAACCGGTGGACAGCCGCCCTGGCTACGATCGACAACTGATGATCGTTGCATTCGACGCCGACGACACCCTCTGGCACAACGAGGATCAGTTCGACGAAACGCATCGCGCGTTCGAGTCTCTTCTTGCCGACTGGGCCACGCCCGAGGAGGTGAGCGCACGTCTCTACGACGTCGAGATGCGCAACCTCTCTCGTTATGGCTACGGCGCAAAGTCGTTCATGCTCTCGATGACCGAAACCGCGATCGACGTGTCCGATGGCGAGATCGCGGGCGCCGACGTCGCCCGCATCATCGAGTTCGGTCACGCGATTCTCGATCGCCCGATCGAGCTGCTCGACGGTGTCGTCGAGGTGCTCGACGATCTCGCCCACCACACGCTGATGCTCATCACGAAAGGTGATCTCTACGCGCAACACGCGCGGATCGCCGAGAGTGGCCTCGCCGATCGCTTCTGGCGGATCGAAGTCGTTGCCGAGAAGACAACCGAGACGTATGCCCGCTTGCTCGACCTCCATCAGGTGCCCGTCGACGACTTCGTCATGGTGGGCAACTCCTTGCGTTCCGATGTCTTGCCGGTCGTGGAGATCGGTGGACGCGGCATTCACGTGCCGTACCACGTCACCTGGGCCCACGAAGTCCACGAGGGCGAGCCGGAGCACGACGTCCACACGCTCGAGCATCTGACCGAGCTTCCCCCGCTGCTGAAGGAATGGAATCGATGACCTGGCACCTGGCGCAGCTCAATGTCGGCCAGCTGCGAGCACCGATCGAGCATCCGGATTCGGCGGGTTTCGCCGACAACCTCGACCCGGTCAACGCGCAGGCTGAAGCAGCGTCCGGCTTTGTGTGGAGGCTCCAGGACGACAGCGGCAACGCCACTGGATTCAAGCGAGATGGAGATCAGCTCCGCATCCTCAACCTGTCGGTGTGGGATTCGATCGAGTCACTGAAGGCCTTCACCTACAAGGGTGACCACGTCGAGTTCATGCGCAAGCGGCTCGAGTGGTTCGAGCCACGCGGCCAGCCGCATCTGGTGCTCTGGTGGGTGCCGGCCGGCCACGAACCAACAATCGACGAAGCGGAGGACCGACTTGCTGCGCTCCAGGCATCGGGGCCGTCCCGCGAGGCATTCACCTTCATGATGACCTTCCCACCACCGGGTGAACCCTCCTGATGCGACAGCTCGAGGGCCCCGAGATCGCCGGCTACGACCTGATCGACAGCGACCTCGCCCAAAGAGTGCGGATCATCCGGGTGCCGTTTCTCGCGCCGGGGAGCTCGGGTATGACGATCGGTCGGTTCGTGTTCTTGACCACGGATGTGGACCGCAGCGGCGGCCGCGAACTACTCGCTCACGAACTCGTGCACGTCCGCCAGTTCTCCGAGGCCGGGCTTGTGGCCTTCCTCCTGCGCTATCTCCGTGACTATGCGGCCGCTCTCGCCCGTCTCCGCAACCACCGACAGGCATATCTCGCGATCTCAGCCGAGTCAGCAGCACGCGACGAGGCCCGCGAATGGAAGCGCCGACGGCACTCCGCATCGGCACCGTGACGGTCGTCATACAACTGGGTGGCTGACGCAGCGCGCACCTACCCTCCACATCGATGAGTTTCCTCGATCCCCCCGTTCGGCAGTTCTCGCCGAGGGTGATTCAGGTCGTCGCTCTGATCGGGGTTGCGTCGAGCTCATTCACCATCACGGTGTTGTCAGCCGCTCTGCCCGACATCGCCGACGATCTCAACTCTTCGACCAGCACGATCACGTGGGTGATCGCCGGCCCGCTCCTGGCCTTCGCCGTCTTCACGCCGATGGCAGGGAAACTCGGCGATCTCTACGGCCACCGGCGCATGTATCTCGTCGGATTCACCGCAGCTGCCCTGATGTCGTTCGTCACCGCGGCCTCACCGAACGCCGGCTTCCTCATCGGTGCCCGCATCGTCACCCAAGCCTTCTCTTCTTCCACGGGCCCCTCGGCGCTCGCGATCATGATGAAGGCCTTCCCCGATGACGAACGCACATCGGTCGCCGGGGTCTGGAGTGCCGTGCTCGCCGCGTCCCCGGCGCTCGGGGTCATCATCGGCGGCCCGCTGATCGATGCAACGAGTTGGCGCACGCTCTTCGTCATCCAGGGAATCGGCATGGTGGTGGCCGTTGTCGTCTCGAGTCGCGTGCTGCCCGAGAGTGAACGCCGCGACGATCTGACCTTTGACTTGCTCGGTGGGTGCTTCCTCGCGGTCGGCATCGCCGCGGTCCTCATCCCACTCAACCGGGCGGGGGCGCTCGGATGGGACCACCCGGTGATCTGGGGCGGACTCACGCTGGCGCCGGTGGCGTTCGTGTTGTTCGTGTGGTGGGAACGACGAACCCCGCACCCGTTGATCGAGTTACCCGTGTTGGCGGAACGAAACGTGTCGCTGCCGTTGGTGAGCCAGCTGTTCTTGAACGGCCCCTATATGGCCGGGCTGGTGCTCACCTCGCTGATGCTCGGCGCCGATTCGACGTTCGCGTTCAGCACCACGGCGATCTCGTTGTTGATCCTCCCGCGGCCGATCATGTTCGCGCTCGGTGCGTGGGTCGCCGATCGTCTGGTCAACCGGCTCGGAGGCCGTTCGGTCGTCGTCGTCGGCTGCATCGGCATCTCGCTCGGACTCGCCTTCATCGGCATCGGCGCGGTCCAGGAGTGGCTGGCGTTCGTCATCATCGGCGTCGGCGTGGCCGGCGCCGGAAGTGGAATCGCCCGACCACCGATCATCGCCGCGCTCACCGAGGCGGTCGGCGAGAGGGACATGGGCGTGGGCACCGGGATGCTCAACATGACGGGCCAGATCGGCGCGGCGGCCGGTATCAGCCTGCTCTCGGCCCTCGTCACCGAGGACTCCTCGCCCGAACGCTTCCTTCTCGTCTTCGGCATCGCCGCAGTGGTGGCTGTGATCGCAATCGCCACGGCCGGTGCGATCAGGTTCCCCGATCCGGTTGCGGGCGGCACGAAGTCGACGCCGTCACCGACGGCGCCCTACTCCGCAACGATCGATTCCCGACGCTGGCGTCAGTAGTCGTAGAAGCCTTTGCCGGTCTTGCGACCGAGCTGTCCGGCGCTCACCATCCGCCGAAGCAGCGGCGGCGGCGCGAGGAAGCGTTCTTGGTACTCGTCGTGGAGTGATTCTGCGGCCGACAACATGACGTCGAGGCCGATCATGTCGCTCAGGGCAAGTGGACCCATCGGGTGGCCGGCGCCGAGCTTCATGGCTTCGTCGATGTCGTCGGCCGAGGCATGCCCGGACTCGTACATCGCAATGGCCTGGCACAGGAACGGCACCAGCAACGCATTGACCACGAATCCCGAGCGGTCTTTGCAGACCACAACGCGCTTGCCCAACACGTCGCTCGCGAAACCCGATGCTGCGGCCAGCACCTCGGGCGACGTGCGTTGCGTCTCGATGATCTCGACCAGCTTCATGACGGTGGCCGGATTGAAGAAGTGGATGCCGCACACCCACTCAGGTCGTCCCGTGGCCATCGCGATGTCGATGATCGGAATCGACGACGTGTTGGTGGCGATCACCACGCCGTCGGGCAGCGCAGCGTCAAGCTCCCTGAAGATCGCGAGCTTGAGTTCGAGAATCTCCGGGGCCGCCTCGATCACCATCTGACACCCCGCCATGTCGGCGAGGTCGGTGGTCCAGGTGATCGCTGCGAGGGCGGCGTCACGCGCGGCCTCGTCGAGCTTTCCGCGCTCGACGGCCTTCGCCAGGGAGCCGGCGACTCGCGCCTGCCCCGCCTCGATCGCCTCGGGGGAAATGTCGCGAGCGACGACCGACACGCCGGCCTTCGCCGCTACCTCGATGATGCCGCTGCCCATGGCACCAGCACCGACGATGCCGAGCGTGTCGATCGTCATCTCAGTCGGCTTCTTCGATCGTCACCGACTCGATGACCACGTCGGTGGCCGGACGATCGCTGCGATCGGTTTCGACCTTCTGCATCTCCTCGACGATTTCGAGGCCCTTCACGACCTTGCCGAACAGCGAGTACTGCGGCGGGAGGCCGACGCCGCTGGCGCCGGAGATGATGAAGAACTGGCTGCCGTTGGTGTCGGGTCCGGCGTTGGCCATCGCCAACGAGCCGATCTCATAGCGGCCGGGAGACGGGAGCTCGTCCTCGAACCGGTAGCCCGGGCCGCCACGGCCGGTGCCGGTCGGGTCGCCGCCCTGGCACATGAAGCCGTTGATGATGCGGTGGAAGATGATGCCGTCGTAGTAGTGGTAACGAGCGAGAGTCACGAAGTTGTTGACGGTCTTCGGAGCGGCGGCTGCATCGAGGGCAATCACCAGCTCGCCGAGGGTCGTGGTCATCGTCGCCGTGTAGCGCTTCGACGGGTCGATACACATCTCCGGAGCGTCGCTGAACTCACGCTGCTGCGGGCTCGAACCGTCGGCGTTGGGGCACGGGGTAGCCATGGGGTTTTCCTCTCATCGGACCGACCGGCACTCGCGGTAGGCCCCGCTGAGGCTACGGCCGTCGACCTGAGGTCACATCCTGCGACGCCCAGTTCCGGTGCGCGACACGAAGGGGATCACCCCGTCAGCGTTTGCGGGATGCATAGGGTGAAACGCGTGCAGGAGATGACCGCTTCCCACGGCAGTGTCACCGGAGCTGATCATCCGCTCCGTTGCAGCCGTTGCGACGTTGCGTGGCGAGGCGTTGAGCACGATGCCTGTTGGGTGTGCGGTGACCCCGGTCAGCCTCGCGGTGAAGTGCGAATCGTCGAGGACGAACCCGCCGCCTGAGCGCTCCGGGTGGGTCACGGTGACCCGTCAACCGGCGAAGAGGTGCGCAGTCCAGAGCACGCCGTCCACGCGAACGGTGCCGAGACCGACACGTTCGTATTCGGGATTGAGCATGTTGTCGAGATGCCCGGGGCTCGCCTCGAGCCCCTCGAATATCGCGACTGCGGTCGGGCCGTAGCCGACGTTCTCGCCGGCTCGAGTCCAGACGCCCGCCACCACCTCGTGGATCAACTCGGAATGACGAAGCGACTCGTCGGCTGCCATGACCTCAGCCCACATCTGCGCCATCTCATCGAGCACCACGTGTCGGCTGAGCGGCGCCAATCCTCGCTCGCTTCGCAGCGCATTGATGGCGCTGAGGAAGCGCGCACCGTCGTTCTCCTTCACCCCGGAGGCGGCCGACGACCGAATCGGCGCTGGAGACTCTGGCGCCGCGCGCTTCTCGATCACGAGATGATCCGGGACCAGACGCACAGCCGTAGACGGAGCATCCGACACCGACAGTTCCGCTTCCGGTGGAGGTGTTCGAAGCGGACGGACCGCCGCCTCCGTCTCGACCGGGCGCGCTGCGATTCCGACCGATGGCGGTGCCACCACCCAGCTCGTCATCGAGAGCGCCAGGACAAGACAACCGGCGGCGACAATCCCGTGACGCATGCACTCCTCTGGCGACCGCGTGGACGTCGCCGAGTATTGCAGCGGCGACGTACCGGATCAGCGACCCTCGAATGGCTACGCTCGCCACATGACACTGCATTGGAGTGACAGTCGCGCCGAGGTCCACCGGTTGGTTGTTGGGCCGATGGACAACAATGTGTTCGTGGTCCGGTGCCACGAAACCGGTGAGGCCGTTCTGCTCGACGCCGCCAACGAACACGAGCGACTGCTCGAGTTGTGCCAGGCGCTCGATGTGCGCACGGTCCTCGAGACCCACGGCCACTGGGACCACATCCAAGCCGTACCAGCGATCCGAGATGCGGGATATCGCGTGGGCATCACGGCCGAAGACGCCGACATGCTCCCGAGTTACGACTACTTGCTCGAAGACGAGACCGTCATCGAAGTCGGCCGACTCCGAATCCACACCCACCTCACGCCGGGCCACACCCCCGGCTCCATGTCGTTCAGTGTGGAAGACACTCCGCTCTTGTTCACCGGCGACACGCTGTTTCCCGGTGGACCCGGCGCCACCGGCTTCGACGGCGGCAGTTTCAGCACGATCCTGCGCAGCATCGAGGACCGGATGTTCCGCGTATTCGACAGTGACACCATCGTGCTTCCCGGTCACGGCAACGACACGACGATCGGCGCGGAAGCACCGTCGCTCGATGAATGGGCAGCGCGAGGCTGGTGACCGAGCACGGAGAGCGAACTCAAGTCGGCGGCGCAAGCGCCGATCGGAGAAGAGATGATGTCGCCACCCGTCATCGAGAACGAGACCGAACGCCTCGCATCGCTTCACTCCCTCTCAGTTCTCGACACCGCCGCTGAGGCCGAGTTCGACGAGCTGGTCGAACTCGCAGCATGGACGTGTCACGCACCCATCGCGGCGATCTCGCTGATCGACGAGCACCGCCAGTGGTTCAAGTCCGAGGTCGGCGTCGGCACCGCCGAAACGGAACGCTCGATCGCCTTCTGTGCACACACGGTCACTCAGGGCCAGACGATCGTCGTGCCCGACACGATGCTCGATCCGCGGTTTCGCGAGAATCCCTTCGTGATCGCCGGACCCGAGGTTCGCTTCTACGCCGGCGTTCCCATCAGCGTCGATGACGGGCTCAACGTCGGTTCGCTCTGTGTGCTCGACACCCGCCCTCGCACACTGTTCTCCGACGAACGGCGAGCGCTGGAGATCATCGCCCGCCAGGTTCAGTCGCAGCTGCACGCACGACGGCTCGAGCGCTAACGATCGAAGCAGCGATGCACGCTGACGACTGAGTCAGCCGCCGATCCAACTTCCGTCGTCGATCGGCTTCTCCTCGGCCACGGTGACCCGAGCGAACTTCCGCAGATCGAGTTCTCGGATACCAGCCCAGCCAAGGACGCGAAGCGAGCCATCGGCGTGGATGACGAAGCCGGTGTCGTAGGTGAACGAGAGGAAGGCTGTCAGTCCGCCGATCACCGCGGCAGGCACGACGCCGAATCCGATGATCGCCATCGCCGCGGACGGCGCGACGAACGCGGCCACTGACCCGAGCAGCACAATGACCACACTGGCACCCACCACAAGGCGAGCAATGCCTCTGCCGCGGTCGGAATAGCCGCGATCGAGGCGGAAGATCTCATCACCGTCGCCAGACGACCGGGCCTCTCGAATTGCGGCACGAAGCTCGCGAACCCGCGCCTGAGAAACCTTTCTGAAGCGCACCACATCGCGCGATGCCCGCTTGCGGCCGACCTCATGCCAACAGTTGATCTGCACGACCCGCATCGTCGCACAACCCCGAGAGTCCATGGCTCAATGGGCCAAGTGATCCAATTCCCTGGATCGTTCGGCCCGAAGACGCGAAGGCGGCCACTCCGGGCGCCGAAGCAGACAACTACAGGGTCCACCACAACCCACGCCGCCGAGAGGAGTCGACCGATGAGCACCCGTGAACAGATCGAAGACGCACTGAGGGACACCCTCGAACCGGGCGAGCGGATCGAAGCATTCCGACCGGTCGTCGCCGGCGGCAAGGTCGAGGACCGTGCCTACGACACGACGCTCGCCCTCCTCGGGCCATCGGTTTTCAGCCGAGCATCGAGCGGTTCAATGACCGGAGACGGCGAGATGCCGGATCGCACCAACCTCGTCGTGGTCACTGACCGCCGAGTGCTGTGGTGCCACAAGGGCCGCATCGGCAACGAGATCGGCATCGGCGGAAGCGACTCGCTCGGCGCGGTCCACCAGGTCGACATCGTCCCGGCCCGCATCGCCCTCGCCAAGCTTCGCTTCACCTTCGCCGACTGGTCGGTCGTGCAGTTCGACTTGCCCTCGGACCACCGGGCCGCCGACTTCGCCAACGACATCATGAAGCTCCTACTCCGGGTGCCCGCAGCAGCCTGAGTCCGGCGGTACCCTCGGCGACGTCCGTACGTCAGGAGTTCACCGTGGCCGAAACCGTCATCCTCACCGGTGCCCGCACCCCGATCGGCAAGTTCAACGGCGGCCTCGCCGGGTTCAGTGGAACCGCCCTCGGCGGCTTCGCGATCGCTGAAGCACTGCGCCGCGCTGGGATCACCGGAGCGCAGGTCGACTACGCCTACATGGGCCAGGTCGTGCAGGCCGGAGCCGGCCAGGTGCCGGCCCGCCAGGCCGCGTTTGCCGGTGGCATTCCGCTCACTGTGCCATCCACGGGCCTGAACAAGGCCTGCCCATCAG
This sequence comes from uncultured Acidimicrobiales bacterium, assembly GCA_938091985.1. Taxonomy (GTDB): domain Bacteria; phylum Actinomycetota; class Acidimicrobiia; order Acidimicrobiales; family Aldehydirespiratoraceae; genus JAJRXC01. The sequence continues at coordinate 9,068 of CALKOE010000116.1, forward strand.
GGCTCAACGCGATCCAGCAGGCTCATCGCATGATCGCGCTCGGCGAGGCCGAGATCGTCGTGGCCGGTGGCATGGAATCGATGTCGCAAGCGCCATACCTGCTGCCGCAAGCGCGAAACGGCTATGGCTACGGCAACGCAACGATGCCCGACTCACTCACCTACGACGGGCTCTACTGCTCCTTCGAGAACGAGCTCATGGGCGCAGGTACCGAGCGCCACGCCGCTGCCGCCGACATCGGCCGCGACGCAATGGATCAGGTCTCGGCAGCGTCACACGACCGCGCCGCTCGAGCACAAAAGGACGGACTCTTCGAAGACGAGATCGTCCCGGTCACTATTCCGCAGCGCCGCGGCGAGCCGGTCGTGTTGAAGGACGACGAAGGCATCCGCTTCGGTACCACGGCAGAGTCGCTCGGCGGCCTTCGCGCCGCGTTCGCCGATGGTGGCAACGTCACCGCAGGCAATGCCTCGCAGCTCTCCGACGGAGGTGCCGCAGTGGTCGTCACCACGAAGGCCATGGCCGACAAGCTCGGTGTCGAGCCGCTTGCGGAGATCATCGACTACGCCGAGGTCGCCGGTCCCGACACCTCGCTGCTGACCCAACCGAGCCGGTCAACCGCTCGCGCCCTCGAACGGGCAGGAATGCAGCTGAGCGATGTCGACCTCTTCGAATTCAACGAAGCGTTCGCCGCGGTCTCGATCGCGTCGATGGCTGAGCTCGGCCTGTCCGACGACGTGGTCAACGTCAACGGCGGCGCGATCGCTCTCGGTCACCCGATCGGCATGAGCGGCACTCGCCTCGCGATCACGTTGGCCTACGAGCTCAAGCGCCGTGGCGGCGGCGTCGGCGCAGCGGCACTCTGCGGAGGCGGCGGTCAAGGCGACGCGATGCTGCTCCGAGTGAGCTGAGCTCGTGCGTCGAGTCCACACCCTCGACCACCTCACGCTGATCGCAACGAAAACCACTCGCGCCGCTGAGCGGACCGACTGGATCTCGTGGCTTCGGCCACTGGTCCATGTGCACGGCGGCAGTCTCTGGCGATTGAGCGATCCCGCACCAGCCGGCCGGCCCGGGGCCGGGCACAGCCACGTTCTCGCCCTCGATTCGAGCGCCGACGACTTCGATCAGGCGGTTGCCGCTGCTCGCGACGATGCCGATACCGGTCACGCCGAGATCCGTCGCGATGCCTGGCAACGCGTCGGCACGCCGATCACCGTCGCGACGCAGGAGCCGGTCAGCGCAATGATCGTCGCTGAGGTGCTCTGCGCTGATCCCCGGCGCGAGGCCGAATGGGATTCCTGGTACGACGAGCAGCACCTGCCCGACATGATGGCGTCCGACGCATTCGTCGCGGGCAGCCGTTGGCGCCGTGACCCTCCACGCGCCGGAACGGCGAATCACCTCACCGTTTACGAGGTCGCCGGCCTCTCGATCGACGAAGCGATCGAACGGTCAGCTGCCGTGATGCCCGACATCGTCGCAGCCGGCCGCAAACACGAGTCCCACACCGGCGCGCTCACGTGGGCGTTGGAGTTGGAATGAGCCGGTGGCCGCTCCTCCTCCTGCTGGTGTTCTTCACCACGAGCTGCGCCGACACCACGACAGTGCGTCCCGAAGCCTCGGCTCCCTCCACCACCCTGCCCACAACCACCCAGCTGCCAACCACCCTGCCGCCCACCACCCTGCTGCCCACCACCCTGCCGCCCACCACCCCGCCGACGACCACCGCACCTCCGCCCGAGTTCTTCCACGAGGGATCGCCGATGATCCGGTTTTCGGTGGAGGTGGGCGACGGGGTCGATCTCGAGCGCGACGAGCTGGCCCGCTTCGTCGTCGACACTCTGGGCGATGGACGCAGCTGGATCCGCCGAGGGGCCGGGTTCGAACTCGTCGACGAGGGGGGTGACGTCACGATCATCGTGGCGCTGCCCGACCGAGTCGACGAGCTGTGCGCACCGCTGCAGACCAACGGACGTTTCTCGTGCGCGCGCAACGGTTGGATCGCGTTCAACTCGCTGCGCTGGTTCGGCGCCACCGACGACTGGCCGGCCGACCTCGAGACGTACCGCCGGTATCTCGTCAACCATGAGGTCGGCCACTACATCGTCGGGCCGGGCCACGAGTCATGCCCGGGCGCAGGCGAACTTGCACCGGTGATGATGCAGCAGACCAAGGGCCTCGACGGCTGTGTGGCCAACGGCTGGGTCGACCCATAGCGGCCCGAAGTAGTGGTTTGAGGTTCCTCGTGGCACGCTAACGATCGTTTACATCCCGCCATCCGGCGGTTTACATCCCGCCATCCGGCGGACCGACACCGCCGGCGCGGCGGAGCGGTTTCGAACCAACCCCCGGGAGGGGACATGAGCAAGCTTCTCGAGGGCAAGGTTGCCCTCATCACCGGCGCTGGCCGAGGAATCGGCCGCGAGCACGCCTTGATGATGGCGGAAAACGGCGCATCGGTGGTCGTCAACGACCTCGGCGGCGACATCCACGGCGAGGGCGGCGACGCCAGCCCGGCCCAGGAAGTCGTGGCTGAAATCGAGGCCATGGGCGGAAAGGCCGTGGTCAACGGCGGCAACGTCGCCAAGTTCGACGAAGCGAAGGCAATGATCGATCAGGCGATCGACTCGTTCGGCGACATCAACATCGTCGTCAACAACGCCGGCATCCTTCGCGATCGCATGCTCTTCTCGATGAGCGAAGAAGACTGGGACGCCATCATGGCCGTCCACCTGAAGGGCACCTTCGGGCCCGCCCATCACGCCGCCGTTCACTGGCGTGCGAAGGCAAAGGCCGGCGAAGAGGTCTACGGCCGCATCATCAACACCGCGTCGCCCTCTGGCATCTACGGCAACGTCGGCCAGACCAACTACGGCGCGGCCAAGGCCGGCATCGCCGCCTTCTCGATCATCGCAGCACAGGAGCTCGTGAAGTACGGCGTGACCGTCAACTGCCTCGCCCCCACCGCGGTGTCTCGACTGACGCTCCCGCTCATGGGCGGCGAAGAGAACCTGACCGACGAGATGATGGAGGCCATGTCGCCTCGCTGGATCTCGGTCATCACCACCTGGCTCGCGAGCCCCGAGGGCGCGAACGTCACCGGTCGCGTCTTCGACGTGCGCGGTCCTCAGCTCGGTATTGCCGAGGGCTGGCACCTCGGCCCGACCGGCACTCAGACCGATGACCCGGCCGACCTCGGCCCGGTCATGGAGAAGCTGATGAGCGAAGCTCGTCTCAACGCCAACATGAACGGCACCGACCACGAGGGTCCCGGTTACCCCGGCAAGGGCATCTGACCCATCGGGGGCACACCGCCCCGCTTTCGCAATTGAGGCGAGCTGACCACACAGGATGTGGCTGGCTCGCCTCAATTCCGTTTTGGGCGCGCCCTGGTGGGCGAGGGGATCAGGCGTCGGCGAGGTCGTAGCGCACCTGGCATTGACCATGGTTGCAGTAGCCACCCGGGTTCCGGTGCAGGTACTGCTGGTGGTACGGCTCAGCGAAGTAGAACTCTGGCGCATCGATGATCGTCGTCTCGATCTCGTCGAAGCCGTTGCGGCTGAGCGCGTCCTGGTACTTGAGCTTGCTCGCTTCGGCTTGGGCTCGCTGGTCCTCGGAGTACACGTAGATCTCGCTGCGGTACTGGGTGCCGATGTCGTTGTGTTGCCGCATGAACTGGGTGGGGTCGTGGACCTCCCAGAACACCTTCAACAGCTCCTCGTAGGACACGATCGACGGATCGAATACGACGAGGGCGACCTCGTTGTGTCCCGTACGTCCGCTGCAGACCTCTTCGTAGAGCGGGTTCGGTGTGAAGCCACCTGCGTAGCCCACCGCAGTCGTGTAGACGCCCTCGATCTCCCAGAAGAATTTCTCGGATCCCCAGAAACACCCCAGTCCGAACAGTGCCGACTCCATGCCCTCGGGGTAGGGCCCCGCGAGCGGTGTGCCGAGCACCAGATGGGCGTCGGGTACGGGGACTGGGTCGGGACGCCCCGGAAGGGCATCGGCGGGATCGGGCATTTCCTGCTTGTCTCGTCCGAACAACATGGTGTTTCACTCCTCAGGGTGACCGACGCGACCCTATTTCGGTTTCGAACGGGCTCGCGTACTACGTCGGAAACGCCCTGATGCGTCCGTTCGTTCCCCAATTCGTCGCAAACACGTAACGTGATATTATGAACGCCGTTCGCTACTCTCAGTGTTATCGAAGTGGCCCTTCGAGACGGTCCGTGGCGGACCACGGCACCTGGGTAACCAGGGCCGAAGCGTGTTGGAGGAAGAATGCGGCGATTCTTTGCAACGGTGATGATTGCAGCGATCGGTACCACGGTCGTCGGGGCGGGCATCGCGCTCGCTGCGGAGCTGGAGATCACGCCATCCTCGCCCGAAGAAGGCGAAGCCGAACTCACCATCGACGTCTCCGAGTTCACTCCCGACACACCGATCTTCGCCTTGCCGTGTGAGATTCCAGAGGACGGCGACGACCTCGACGTCTCGAGCGACCGCTGCGACGTCGCCCAGGTCGCGACCGCCACCACCGATGCCAACGGCTCGGCCACCATTGTCGTCAATTGGAACATCCCCGCCGACGGCATCACCGTCTACGTCGGCGACGAAGCTCGTGAGAACCAGGTGTCGCAGACGCTCACCCCCGAAGTACACGAAGGCGAAAGCGACAATCCCGAAGTCGCCGTGTTGGGCACCAATGTGGTGCAAGAAGACCTCGCCGACACCGGACCTCGCGAAGTGATGATTCTTGCCATGGTGGCGACCGCCATCATCGGCCTCGGCCTCGCGCTTCGCGGCGCGGAGCGTCTCCAGACGCCGTCCTGAGCGACTTCGCCTCGAGGCGGCCGCGGCCGCTATCTTCCCGCCGGTGACCGACATCCCCAGCGCGCCGCGTTCCGTCCCGTCGCAGATGAGCTCCCACCTTCGAGTCGTCGACGGCCAGATCGAGTGTTGGCTTCAGGTCTCGCCCGAGGTGTGCGTGCACGGGGTGCCCCTCGGTTCCACCCTGGTGATGTTGGTCGACGTCGGTGGCGGCTACGCCGCCGAGCTGGAATCAGGCGATGACTGGAGCTTCACGGTCGACATCGGTATCCGCCGCACGCCGAAAGT
>CALKOE010000117.1 GCA_938091985.1 uncultured Acidimicrobiales bacterium
TGCCGTGACTACTAGAACAGGGGAGTTCGACGCCGCGTGGCTGGCCGGCGCGGCCAGGCTGGGGGACACGTACCACCCATACGGATCAGCGCGTGACGCCCATCCTCAGATGCCGCCGTCCCCTCGACTTCGAGTTCGAGCTCAGGGAGAACTTCCACCGCGAGCTCCCACCGGTCCAGTGTCTCCGCGGTCACCGACACAGCGAGTGTGCCGTTTGCTGTCAGCAGTGGCAGGGCACATTCTGCAAGATCTTCCGGCGGCCCGAACGAACGAGCCACAACGAGGTCGTAGCTCCCCCGATGCATCGAGTCATGGGCAATCTCCTCAACCCGAGCGTGGACGACATCCACCCGATCATTGAGGGACAGACTCCGGACCGCCGACTGCGCATGTTCGCAGCGTCGAGCATTTCCATCCAGTAGTACCCAGTGAGAATTTGGCCGTAGGGCCGCCAGCACGACTCCCGGTACGCCTGCCCCGGTGCCGAGATCAATCGCCGAGAAGGAGTCCTGAACGCGACACGCGGCCGGGAGGTACCCGGCCGCGTGCGCAACAATTTCTTCCGTTGTGGCGCTCCCGAGAACACCTGCGCGTCGCGCAGAAGTCCAGGCAGCATCCAGGGCGGCCCAGTCAGGGGCTATCATCGGCTCACGCCGGGACGATTACCACACGACGCTGAGAGTCTTCACCCTCAGAGCGGGTATCGACACCGTCTTCATCGGTCAACGCGTCGTGCACGACCTTGCGGTCCGCGGCCGACATGGGCTCGAGAGAACGAGCCGTGCCTGACGAACGGACCTCTTCGGCCTGGGCACGAGAGAAGTTCGCCAGCGCCTCAGCACGACGAGCTCGCACGCCACCGACATCGACACGGATTCGACCATTTCGGCTGCTGCCGGCCTGGCGTTGGAGCACGGTGCGCACCAACTCGTCGATCGCACCGGCGGTAGTCCCCCGCCGTCCGATCATTCGACCGAGATCGTCACCCGACACGGTGATGCGGATCTCGTCCTCTTCGATGTCTTCACGGTTGAATTCCACAGACGTTCCGAAACGCTCGGCAAGTCCGCGAACAAACGTCTCAGCCAGATCTGCTTGTTCGGGCAGCGGCATCGTTGCTTCGTTGTCGCTCATGGTCGCTTCCTTCTTCTCGTTTCGGTTTCCACTGTCTCGGCCAGCACTGTTTCGGCCAGCATTCTCCCGGCCTGAATCGCCCTGCTTCTTCTTGCTGGACGATCGGTCCTGGTCGTTTCCATCGTTGTTGCGGTTTCCGCCGCCTGAGCCACGACCCTTGTTGTTGCTGCGGTTGTTGCCGTTGTCGTTGCCGTCGTTGCGGTTCCGTTGGTTGTCACGGCCTCCACCCCCCTTTTGGGAGTTTCGTCCACCGCGACCCTTTCCACGGCGACGTTCTTCCTTGGCCCTCGGCGTTGCAGGTGCGACTCGGGCACGAACCCGAGCCTCCTCCTTGACGCGGCCGAAAAGGCCGGTCTTCACGTCGGTGACCACCTCGAATTCGGCATCATCGCCGTGGACACCAAGCTTGTCGAGGGCTCGGTCCTTTGCTTCATCAATAGATGAACCGGTGCTTTCCACCCATTCCATCGTTTGTCTCCTCTCATGCGGGCGCAGGCAGGATCACCAGACCATCCAGGGGCCACAGCACATCCCAGGCGGGACGCGGTGGCGCGGTGTGGTGTCGCTACTTCTTACGCTTTTTGTGTTGCGGTGCCCCGGGGTCAGTGGTTCGACCACCACCTCGGGACTGACGGCTCGGGGCCTTGCCGGTTCGGCCGGCCCCTGATGCCTTCGCGCTCTTCTTCTTCGACTTGTCGGAACCTGATTTGCTCTTCGTTGCGGTCTGCGTTTTCGCGTCGCCGCGCTTCGGGGTGGGCTCACCCTTCTTGGGGGTGACCCGTCCGCCGCCGCGGTCGGCACCACTCTTGCCGCTGCCCTTGTCGATCTCACGTTGCTTGGCGAGCTGCGCACCCGGGCTCTCGTCACCCTTGTAGAGCGATTGTGTGATGTAGGCCTGCTGACCAATGCGATACAGGTTCGAGACCACGAAGTAGATGACAAGTGCGGCGGGCATGGTGAAGCTGAACACCGGCAGCATGAACGGCAGGATCTTCATGATCATCTGCTGTTGTGGATTGATCTGAGCGCCCGTGTTGCGCCCCTGGATCTGACGTTGCTGATAGAGGCTGCTGACCAGCACGATCACGATGAGAAGGAAATAGGGGATCGCGGTGATCAGATTGTCCCCGAGCACCTCTTGTGCGGTGCGGGAGAGATCGAAACCGAACGACTTCATTTCGGTCTCGCCCAGCAAGTCCTGATACATCGCGCTGGTGTGGGAGAGATTCTCTGGATCGAACGTTCGTTCGATACGAGAAATACTGTGGGCCTCGAGGGTGCCGTCGCTGCCGAATCGACCGGCCGTCCAGCCGATCTGGCTACCGATGTCGGTGGCGCGACGAGTGATCCCCTGAACCACACGGAAGAGCACGAGGAAGATCGGCAGCTGGATGAGCATCGGCAGGCAGCCGCCCAGCGGATTGATGCCGTTCTCTTGGTAGAACGCCATCAACTCTTCGTTCATCTTTTGCCGGTCGTCCTTGTACCGGTTCTGGATGGCCTTGAGCTCTGGCTGGAGTCGCTGCATCTGCAGCATCGACTTGGTGCTCTTGAGCGTCAACGGCGTCGCGACAATCATCACGGCGAGCGTCAACATGACGATCGAGATGCCGTAACTCGGTACGAGGTCGTAGAAGAACGCGAGAACGGAAGCAATCAGGTCAAACATCTAGGGCTCCTGGGAAGCAGGCACGGGGTCGTAGCCGTGGGTTCCCCACGGGTGGCACCGGCACAGTCGTTTTGTGGCGAGCCAGCCGCCACGTACCGCGCCGTAGCCATCGAGGGCCTCGAGCGCGTAGTTCGAACACGACGGATCGTGGCGACACGGCGAAGGCCTGCCGGCAAAGACACGTTGGTAGCCACGCACACCGCTACGGAGAAGGCGCGCGAGGGGAGTCATCAGTTCGCCGCAGCTGTCGGCGACTCAGATGCCGCAGGCACAATGTTGGACGAACCAATGTCGGACGAACCAATGTCGGACGAAGCAATCTCGGACGACGACGTGTCGGACAATGCAGTGTCCGAAGTGGGCGAGAAGAGCGATGACATGGTGTGGCGCAACGTTGTGTGTGACCAGTCGTCGATCGGCGCAGTCACCCGAATCAGGTGATCTCCTCGAGCCGGAAATGCAGGGTCCTCACGGTGGAGTTCCTGCAGGACCGCTCGGATCCGCCGCCGACTTCGATTCCGAACCACTGCGTTTCCCACATAGCGTGGGATTGCGAACGCGATACGTGTGTTCTTAGTGGAGTCGAAGCGCGAGACCAGTCGAACCGTCCCACGACCGTGGCGGATGCCCTCTGCACGCAGTCGTGCAAAGTCCGCGCGGCCGCTGAGCCGATCGATCACGCTGAAAGGCGGGCGCGGCC
>CALKOE010000118.1 GCA_938091985.1 uncultured Acidimicrobiales bacterium
ATGTAGGTGAACCCTTCGTTGATCTCTTGGTCGTCGTAGAACGACTGATCTGGCGTCGAATCATCGGGATCACCGACTTCGATCCGCCAGTCGACGGTGCCGCCCGTGGCAGCGACGTAGGTGCCGGGGTCGAGAAGACGAAACATCGTGCTGCCGAGCTCGTCGACCACCGAGGAGTCGACGAGATCGAGCCCACGCCGAGCGCCCGTGTCGACCCACTTGCCGAGGATCACGCGGTCGCCGGGATCGGCGTCGGTCAGGAAAATCTGGCCGAGCCCTCCACGGGCGTCGAATCCGGGTTCCTGGAGCCACCACGGTGTGGGACCGCTACTCGCCCCGCCGTCGGGTTCGTTGTCGGCTGCGCCGCCCACGGTCGGCAGCCCCGCAATCATCGCAGCGGCCAACAAAACACCGAAGTACCACCGTCCACGCATAGCCATAACCACTATCAGTGAGAAAGGCGCTCAGTCGAACTCGGGATGGCGGAACGTAGGCTCGCGAACATGACTGCGCCGAGTCCTTTTCAGATCATGCATTCGATGTCGGCCGACCGGTCGGCCCTCGACGGCAAGAGCATCAATCGCGCCACTCGACGCCGGGTCTACGGCTTTGCGCAGCCTTACCGGAAGCACATTTCGGTCTTTCTCGCGACCATCGTGGTCGCCACATTCTTGGGGTTGTTGCCCCCGCTGCTGATTCGGAAGGTCTTCGACGTCGCGATCGTCGACCAGAACGGCGGCTACCTCAACACCCTCTTCATCATCATGGTGATCGCCGCCGTGGGCGAAGCGGCGCTCTCGCTCGTCGAACGGTGGTTGAGCTCCCGCATCGGTGAAGGCCTCATCTTCGACCTTCGAGTCCGCCTGTTCGATCATGTGCAGCGGATGCCGTTGGCGTTCTTCACCCGAACCCAAACCGGCACGCTCATCAGCCGGCTCAACAACGATGTCATCGGCGCGCAGCGGGCCTTCACGGGCACCTTGGGCACCGTCGTCGGCAACGTCATCACCCTCGGCGGCACGCTCATCGCGATGTTGCTCCTCGAGTGGCGTCTGACGCTGATTGCCATCGTCATCTTGCCGGTCTTCGTTCTCCCCGCACGGCGTGTCGGGGCCGGCCTGCAAGACATCACCCGAGAGGGAATGAACGTCAACGCATCGATGAACAACACGATGACCGAGCGGTTCAATGTCGCCGGTGCGCTCCTCGTGAAATTGTTCGGACGCCACGACGCCGAGGCGGCCGACTTCGGTGAACGCGCCGGGCGAGTGCGCGACATCGGCGTGCGGAGTGCGATGTACAGCCGAGTGTTCGTCGTCGCGCTGACCCTCGTCGGGTCGATCGGCACCGCGCTCATCTATTGGCTCGGCGGCCACCTGGTGATCGACAACGACATCAGCCCCGGCACCCTCATCGCGCTCGGTCTCTACACGGTCCGCATCTACATGCCGCTCACGAGCCTCTCCAACGCCCGGGTCGACATCATGACGGCCTTCGTCTCGTTCGAACGGGTCTTCGAAGTTCTCGACGCACCCAACGCGATCCAGGACTCGCCCGACGCCGTCGACCTCGCCGAGACCGAGGGTCGCGTGTCATTCGACCATGTGCGGTTCCGTTACCCGGATCCGGCCGAGGGAACCCCTGAGTCGCTTGGCGGCAACGAGAAGACCGCCTCGGCCGACGACGTGCTCCGAGACGTCCATCTGCAGATCGAGCCCGGCCAGATGGTGGCCATCGTCGGGCCGTCGGGTGCGGGAAAGACCACGCTCACCTCACTCGTGCCGCGTCTCTACGACGTCACCGAGGGCACGATCCTGGTCGACAACCACGATGTGCGGACCCTCACCCAGGACTCACTGCGGCGCTCGATCGGTGTGGTCAGTCAAGACCCCCACCTCTTCCACGACACCGTGATTTCCAACCTGCGCTACGCCCAGCCCGACGCCACCGACGAAGAGGTCCACGAAGCCTGTCGGGCAGCGAGAATCCATCATGTGATCGACGCGCTCCCTGAGTCCTACGACACCGTCGTGGGCGAGCGCGGCTACCGACTGTCAGGCGGCGAGAAGCAACGACTTGCAATCGCCCGCATGCTCCTCAAGAACCCGGCCATCGTCGTGCTCGACGAGGCCACCTCGCACCTCGACACCGAGAATGAGGCCCACGTGCAAGAGGCCCTCGCTCACGCGCTCGAGGGCCGCACCTCCCTCGTGATCGCTCACCGCCTCTCCACGATCACCGACGCCGACATGATCGTCGTGCTCGACGACGGTCGCGTCGTCGAGACCGGCACCCACGAGGAGTTGCGCCATAGCGGCGGACTCTACGAAGAGCTCTACGAGACCCTGGTCCGCGCCGACCACAACTAGTTCGGCGCTAGTTCGTACGGACCTATTTTTGGCGTCCTTTGCCGGATACCGTTGGACCCCATGACTCGACTGTCTCCCATCGCTCGACGATTCTCACTCGTGCTGCTCGTCACCACCGTGCTCGCCACGTCGTGCGGCGACGACACGACCGGAACCGGCACCGACGACCCGTCAAGCACCACTACGAGCGCCGACGACACAACGTCGACCCCGATCGAGATCGACGTCGAGGCCGGCGAGATGCTGGCCAACGAGATCGAAGGCCTGCCGCAACTGGCGCTGGTCAACGTCGTCACCGGACTCCGCGGACCGGTCGAGATGAAGCAGGCACCCGGCGACGACCGTATGTTCGTGCTGCAGGTCCGCTCCGGCCAGATCTTCATCGTCGACGACGGCGTGGCCCTCGAGACCCCGTTCCTCGACATCAAAGAGCGGCTCGAAGCCAACGGCGAAGGCGAGGAACGCGGCCGCGGCGAACGCGGTCTGCTGTCGCTGGCCTTCCACCCCGACTATCAGGAGAACGGCCGCTTCTTTGTCTGGTACGCCGACGAGAGCGGCATCGCCGAGCTCGCCGAATACACGGTGTCCGACGATCCCAACGTGGCTGATCCCGACAGCAAGGTGCTGCTTCGCGAATACGAGGAGGCGAAGGACCACTTCGGCGGCGGTCTCCAGTTCGGTCCTGACGGCTTCTTGTGGCTCGGCATCGGCGACGGTGGTCGCCGCCCCAACGCCCAGACGACCGAGAGCGGGCGGGGTGGCATCCTCCGGCTCGACGTCTCCACACCGGGCGAGGCCGTCCCGGCCGCCGGCAACCCCTTCATCGATGGACCTGGTGAGTCAGGCGACGTCTGGGCGCTCGGACTGCGCAATCCCTGGCGCTGGTCCATCGATGCCGAATCAGGCCTGATCTTCATTGCCGATGTCGGTCGAGACATCGCAGAAGAGCTCAACGTCTCGTCACTGGATGAGGGCGGATTGAACTACGGCTGGGCGACTGTCGAAGGCAGCGAGTGTTTCCGCCTCGAAGCCGCCGACCCTGAGCCGGAGTGCGACCGCACCGGATTCGTCGATCCGGTCATCGACTACCTCCATGCCGATACCGAGGCCTGCTCGATGATCGGTGGCCACGTCTACCGTGGCGACGCGATCCCCGAACTCGACGGCACTTACCTGTACGCCGACTTCTGTGCCGGGTTCGTTCGCACGTTCGACTATGTCGACGGAGCGGTCACCAACGAACAGCTGCTCTTCGACAACGCGGGAGCGGTCGTGTCGATCAATGTCGATCACGATGGCGAGATCTACCTCGTGAGCACCGAGGGTTGGATCCGTCAGCTCGTCAGCGTCGAGGGATAGCCGCTACTCGTCGAACGGGACCGTCATCGCCCCGTCGGTCACGGCCAGCACTGTGAGGGTCGTCTCCATGCCCGACGACCGATGGCCTTCGATGTCGCAGTAGAGCACGTAGGTTCCCGGCTCGAGCGTGCCCAGATCAAAGGCCTCTTCTTCGTCGCTGAACAGCGTGGATGAAAAGGGACCGCCCTCCAGACCAACATTGTGTTCGGTGAATCCGAAGTTCAGCACCTGGGCGATGATCTGTCCCTCGGGGACAACGAGATCGCCTTCGATCTTCCATTCGGAGAGCACCAGTTCGGGCATGAAGAGATCCGGTGTCACCTCGACGCGCTCGCCGGCCACACCATCGCTCGCGCATGAGGCGAGCACGATCGCGGCCGCCGCCATGGCCGATGCCACCTTCACTGAACGTGATCTTCTCGTCATTGCCCGCGTGCTTCTCATCGCCGCGAAGAGTAGCGCCCGATGTCTCTTGAGCAAGTTCGGGGCGCGCTTCGCGCCGCTCGCGAAACCTCCCTGGCGCAGACCGACGAACTCGCCGGTGACCGGGTCGTAGATGCGGTCAGTGCGCGTCGCAACACAGGCTCGACCTCCTTCACGAATTCGTCGAAATCGCCGTGCATCTCCCTCTCAACATTGCAGACCGGCGAGGGTCGAGGCCGCGCTACACGAAGTCGAAAGAAATGTTCACTCCGCCGAAGCAGGCCCGCTCAGCTGCTGGTTCGGGGGTTGATGGAGCCTCCTCTGGGG
>CALKOE010000119.1 GCA_938091985.1 uncultured Acidimicrobiales bacterium
GGGGGTGTCGGCGAACCCATCATGGTGCAGGGCATCAACTGCTCCGCGGGACACTTCAACGATCCGCGCTCGGCATACTGCGCCACCTGCGGGCTGCCCATTGCCGACTCCGACCGGAGGATCGTGGGCGGGGAGCGCCCCGCCCTCGGCGTACTGGTCGCCGAAGGCATCGAACCCCACGTGTTCATGACCTACGAACCGGGCCGACGCTTCTACTTCTACGATCACGACGGCATCGAGTTCGAAGTCGTCGCCTACGACACCTGACCCCCGCCACAGCGGTGGCGGGGAATCGCTGTGGGACGTGATTCACTCGTGGGGTGACATCGACGCAACGACTCGGGATGCCCCGGCCCACGGCCGGCGACATCGTCGCCGGCATCTCGGTGGCGCTGGTCCTCATACCTCAGTCGCTCGCCTACGCCGAGATCGCCGGCGTGCCGCCGTATGTCGGCTTGTTCGCCGCCGCGCTTCCGCCGCTCATCGCCGCACCGTTCATGTCGTCGCCGTATCTGCAGACCGGTCCGGTCGCGTTGACATCGCTACTCACGTTCGGCGCCCTTTCCGGACTCGAAGCGGTGGGCACCGACGACTATGTCAAGGCAGCCGCGCTCCTGGCCTTGATCGTCGGCGTCACCCGCCTGCTGCTCGGCCTGCTGCGAATGGGCACCGTGGCGTACCTGATGTCGCAGCCCGTCCTCCAGGGCTTCACCACCGGGGCCGCGATCCTGATCGTCTCGTCACAGCTGCCCTCGATGTTCGGCGTGGCCCCCGAGACCGACGGCGTACTCGAGCGAGCATGGTGGACCATCGTGCATCCGGGCGAATGGTCGAGCGTGGCAATCGTCCTCACCCTGACCACGGTCGTGGTCGTGCTCGGCTCCCGCCGCATTCACAACCTGTTCCCCGGCGTCTTGCTCATGGTCGTCGGCGCCACCGTGTGGAGCGAGGTCTCCGACTACGACGGCATGACCATCGGCGAACTGCCGGGCGACTTCCTCTCGCTCAGCCTTGATCTCCCGTTCGGCAAGTTCTCCGACCTGATCATCCCGGGCGTCGTGATCGCGCTGGTCGGGTTCGCCGAGCCGGCGTCGATCAGCCGAACCTTCGCTGCGGCCGATCGCATCCCGTGGAGCGCCAATCGTGAACTCATCAGCTCGGGAATCGCCAACGTCACGTCGGCGATCTCCGGCGCGTTCCCGGTCGGGGGTTCGTTCTCGCGTAGCTCACTCAACCGATTCGCCGGAGCGAGGAGCAACTGGTCCGGCGCCATCACCGGAATCGTCGTCATCGCCGCGCTCCCTCTCGCGTCGAACCTCGAGCCATTGCCTCGGGCCGTGCTCGGCGCCGTCGTGTTCACCGCGGTCTACCGACTGATCCAACCCGCGCCGATCTTCAGGATGTGGCGACAGAGTGCGCCTCAGGCCGCGATCGCCACCGGTACGTTCGTCGCAACCCTCGCCTTCTCACCCAACGTCGAGCGCGGCGTGCTCCTCGGTGTCGCCCTCGCGATCGGCTTCCATCTCTACCGCGAGATGCGCGTCGACCATGCCCACGAGCTCGACGGTGACACGATCGTGATCTGGCCGAGCGGCGTGGTGTGGTTCGCTTCCACTCCTGCGCTCGAGGACGCCTTCCGCGATGCCGTTCGCGAACACCCCGATGCCCGGGCGATCCGCATCGACTTCGCCAACTGTGGTCGCCTCGACTACAGCGGTGCCTCGACCCTGTCGGAGACGATCACCGATCTGACCGGCGAGGGCTACGACGTCACGATCGTCAACATCCCCACCCACGCGCAACGCTCGCTGGCGGTGTTCCTCGGCGGCTCACACGGCGTCCCCGCGCTCGACGAGCTGTCGGCGGCGGAGCGTTATCAATGGGTCGCCCCCTGGCGGCGTTGAGCGAGGCGAGCCTCTCTCAGGCGAGGACGACAACCATCGTGGCGATGGTGAGCTGGACGGCGAGACTCAGGGGTGCGCCGGAGCGGAGATAGTCGACCACGCGATAGCCGCCCGGCCCGTAGACCATGGTGTTCGTCTGGTAGCCGATCGGCGAGAGAAACGATGTGGACGCGGCGATCGCCACTGCGATCGCCATGATCCGTGGGTCGATCCCCGCCGGACCAGCGATCGCGATGGCGATCGGGAACACCACGACCGCCGCGGCGTTGTTTGTGATGATCTCGGTCAGGACCGATGTGGCCATCACGATCGCAAGGGCGATCCCAAAGGTGCCGAAGCCGTCGAGGCTCTCGACGAACCCCTCGGCGATCCTCACGGCGAGACCGCTCTGCTCGACCGCGGCACCGAGGCCGAACGCCGACCCGATGAGCAGGACCACGTCGAGGTCGATCGCCCGCTTCGCTTCGTCGAAGTTCAGGACGCGGGTCATCACGACCGCTGCGGCGGCGAGCAGCGCCCCTTCCATCGTCGACACGACACCGAGCCCCGAACCCACCACGAACGCGGCGAGGGTGACCGCCACGACCGGCGCCTTCGCACTCGCCGCCGGAGCCGGCGCATCGAGCGAAGCGACGACGAGGAAGTCGGGGCCTTGCGACCACCGAGTCCGGAAGTCGACGCCCGCCACCACAACGAGCGTGTCGCCGTGCCGGAGCCGGACGTCGCCGAACTTCATGTCGAGCCGATGGCCGGCTCGGTGCACCGCGATCACCGCAGCGTCGTAGCGCGCCCTGAAGTCCGACTCGCGAAGCGTCTGTCCTGCGACCGGCGACATCCGGCCGACCACAACCTCATACAAGCCTCTCCCCGCGACCGCCAGCGTGTCGACCATGTCGTGACCTGTGGGCTCGAGCCCGCGCATGCGCTGGAGGTCGAGCACGTTCGACACCTCGCCGGCGAAGACCAGATCGTCGCCCGCCTCGACAATCTCGTCGGGGCCGACAGGAGCGATCGATCGACCTCCCCGGCGGATCTGGACGAGATACACCCCGGCAAGGCCTCGCAGCCCGGCATCCTGGACGGTGCGTCCCGCGATCGACGGGTCGGGGCCGACGCGCATCTCCACGAGAAACTCGCGGCCGGAGGCGTCGAACTGCTCCGGGGTGGTCAGCCGGGATCTCACCAACGGGATCGAGACCCCGAAGAGCACGACCAACCCGACCGCGGCCACCGGCGCGCCGATCTTGGCGAACTCGAACACCCCGAGCGCCTCTTCGCCGGTGTCCTCCAGCAGCCCGGAGACCACGAGGTTGGTGGATGTTCCCAGCACCGTCAGCGTGCCGCCGAGAATGGCCGCATACGAGAGCGGCAGGAGATACCGCGAGGCGTCGCGACGATTGCGCCGGGTCCAGGCCACGACATCGGGGATCAACATCGCGACGAGCGGGGTGTTGTTGAAGAGCGCGCTCGCCCCCATGGCAGGCAGCAACAGACGGGCGTGGGCCAGACCCCGCCGGGACGGCTGGCCAAGCAGTCGAGAGACGAGGGCCGACACGAGCCCGGTTCGCTGCGTCGCGGCGGCCACCACGAAGAGGGCTGCAACCGTGATCGGTGCAGGGTTGGAGAAACCGGCGAACGCCTCGCGCGGTCCGACTACGTCGGTGAGCAGCAGGACCAGCGTTGCCCCGAGCACTGTTGCCGAGGGCGGCAGACGGTCGAGAACCAACACCCCGAACGTACCGATGAGGACCGCGATCGTGATCAGCTCGTCACCGGTCACGCGTGGGGCCTACCCCTTCACGACGTCGGCGAGAACCTTCAGTTCCTCAGCGCTCCGGGCCGCCACGTTGAGCATGGTGACGGGGCTCTCCTCCCAGGCCTGGAGCCGGTCACGAATCCGCTCGACCGAACCGACCAGGGAAATCTCGTCGGCGAACTCGGTCGGCACCGTGGCGATTGCCTCGTCTCGCTTGCCCTCGAAGAAGAGGTCCTGGATCTTGTAGGCCTCTTCCTCGTAGCCCATTCGCGCCATCAGCTTGGTGTGGTAGTTCTGCCCCTTGGCACCCATACCGCCGATGTAGAAACCGAGCGATGCCTTGGTGCCGTAGAGGGCCGTCTCGATGTCGTCGGTGATCTTCATCGAGACGTTGACGGCGATCTGGAAGTCGTCCTTCGCTCCCGCGAGTTGGTCGGCGTAGACCTCCGGGCGGAAGGGTGAGTAGTAGAGCGGAAGCCAACCGTCGGCGATATCGGCGGTCTGGGCAACATTCTTCGGTCCCTCGGCACCGATCCAGATCGGAATCTCGCGAAGCGGATGGGTCATCACCTTGAGCGGCTTTCCGAGCCCTTCGGCGCCCTCGCCGGTGTAGGGCATTTGGATGTGGTCGCCTTGGAACTCCGCGGGGCCCTCACGACGGAAGATCGTGCGCAGTACCTCCACGTATTCACGGGTGCGGGCGAGCGGCTTGCGCGACGGCATCCCGTACCAACCTTCGACGACCTGCGGGCCCGACACACCGAGACCGAGAATGACCCGTCCGTTGGAAAGATGATCGAGCGTGATCGCGTGCATGGCGGTTGCCGCGGCGGTGCGAGCCGAAAGCTGGACCACGCCCGTACCGAGCTTGATGCGGTTGGTGTGTGCGGCGATGTAGGCCAGCGGAGAGAACGCATCGGAGCCCCACGATTCTGCTGACCAGAGGCAGTCGAAACCGGCCTCCTCCGCCGCAACGCTCAGTTCGACGAAATTCTCGGGCATTGCCCGCGTCCAGTAGCCCCAGGTGAATCCAAGTTCCATGGCTGCGACGCTACCCCGTGGCGACACCGCGGCAGAAAACGTGGCTATCGAGACGCAACCACACCGTCG
>CALKOE010000120.1 GCA_938091985.1 uncultured Acidimicrobiales bacterium
TGTCATGAGAATCGCTGGCAGGCGATCGGCCTTTGGTTTGTCGGATTGCTGCTCATGGGCGTCGGCGTCGCCACGATCGGCAACGGATTCGACGCAGAGCAGTCCATTCCCGGCTCCGAGACCGAGGCCGGCTTCGAAGTGGTCGATGACTACTTCGGAGGCTTGGGCAACGGCCTGACCGGTCAGATTGTCTTCACCGCCGAGCAGGGCGTGAGTGAGCCAGCAATCGTCGATGCCATGACGGCAATGTTCGCCGAGGCCGACGAGATCGAGTTCGTCACGGTGGCATCCCCGTTCGACGGCCGTGGCGGCGGCCTCGCGCCCGATGGATCGATCGGCTACGCCGACATCAACCTGGACCGCGAAGTGAGCCAGGAAGAGTCGGGGGCAATCGGCGAGGAGTTGGCCGACCTGATTCCCGAGGTCGACGGCCTCGTCGTGGAGCTCGGCGGGCAAGCACTCGCCGATTTCGCTCCGCCGGAAACGGAACTCATCGGCGTGGCGTTCGCGATCATCATTCTGATCATCGCGACCGGTTCGGTGCTGGCCATGGGGCTCTCGATCGGCGCGGCCGTGATCGGCGTCGGTGGCGGCCTCTCCCTGACGTTCCTCGTTTCCAACTTCACCCACGGACCGCAGTTCGCCACCACGATCGCCGTCATGGTGGGCCTGGGCGTCGGCATCGACTACGCCCTGTTCATCATCAACCGGTATCGAGATCTATTGCACGAGGGCAACGAACCGGTCGATGCCATCACGAAGGCGATGGCCACCTCGGGCCGGGCCGTGCTCTTTGCCGGCATCACCGTCGTGCTCTCGCTGTTGGGGCTGATCGCCATCGGTCTCCCGTTCGTCACGGGCATCGGCGTGTCGGCTTCGGCCACCGTGCTGGTCACCCTGATCTCGTCGCTCACCCTCCTTCCCGCGCTCCTCGGCTTCGGCGCTGGCCGCCTCGAGCAGACCCGCGTCCGCGGGATCGTCGCCGCGGGCCTGGCAGCCATCGGCATGCTCGGCGTCGGGCTCGGCATCGCGCCGCTCGCATTCGCGTTCGTCCTCGCTGCGCTCGTCTTGGTAGCGGGCTTCTTCGTGCCGGCGCTCAAGCGCCCCCTCCGAGCTCGTCGGATCAAGCCGCTGCGCGAAACATGGGCCTACCGCTGGAGCCGGTTGGTGCAGTCGCGTCCGTGGACCGGCGCACTCCTCGGCACTGGCATCTTGCTGATTCTCACCGCCCCGGTTCTCGGACTCCGCCTCGGATTCTCCGACGAGGGCAACTACGCGGAAGAGACCACGACGCGGAAGGCCTACGACTTGTTGGCCGAGGGGTTCGGGCCGGGATTCAATGGCCCCTTCCTTGTGACGGCTGAGGTCAACGGCGACGGCGACGCTGCACAGATGCAGGTAGTCGCCGATGCGCTCGCCGCCGATCCTGGCGTTGCCGTGACGTTCGGACCGCTGCCGAACCCCGGCGCCGATCCAGCGAACCCCGATGCGTTCATCCTTCGGGTGATCCCCACGACCGCACCCCAAGACCTCGAAACCGAGCGACTGGTCGGCCACCTCCGCGACGAGGTCATTCCGAGTGCCGTGGGCGACTCCACTCTCGATGTGTTCCTGACCGGCGGTACCGCCGCGAGCATCGACTTCAGTGACTACCTCGGCGCCCGCACGCTGTTGTTCTTCGCCGCGGTACTGGCGGTGTCGTTCCTGCTGCTGATGGCGGTATTCCGGTCGATCCTGGTGCCGTTCAAGGCCGTGATCATGAACCTGCTGTCGATCAGCGCGGCGTATGGCGTCGTTGTGGCCGTGTTCCAGTGGGGCTGGCTCAGCGACATCACCAATGTGCAACCGGCCCCGGTCGAGCCGTTCATCCCCATGATGATGTTCGCCATCGTCTTCGGACTCTCGATGGACTACGAGGTCTTCCTCATCTCGCGCATTCGAGAGGAATACGACCGCACGGGCGACCCGGTCGAGTCTGTCGCCGACGGGCTCGCCAGCACAGCTCGAGTGATCACCGCCGCGGCAGCCATCATGGCGGTCGTGTTCGGCAGCTTCCTGCTTGAAGACGACCGCGTGATCCAGCTCTTCGGCACCGGCCTGGCCTCAGCGATCGTTCTCGACGCGACACTGGTCCGGATGCTGCTCGTGCCGGCCACGATGGAGCTTCTGGGGTCTCGTAACTGGTGGATCCCCGACTGGCTCGACCGGCTACTCCCCCGGATCGAGCTCGAAGGCCCGGCCGCCCGGAACTGATCCAGGCCGAGCGGCGTTGCATCACTGATGTTGCATCGTCGAGTACTCGTTCTCATTGTGGT
Organism: uncultured Acidimicrobiales bacterium; assembly: GCA_938091985.1. Lineage (GTDB taxonomy): Bacteria > Actinomycetota > Acidimicrobiia > Acidimicrobiales > Aldehydirespiratoraceae > JAJRXC01. The sequence goes on from CALKOE010000120.1 coordinate 2,316, forward strand.
CACGCTGTTGACGTCGGCCTGTTCAGCCGCGTCACCCGACACCGACGCGTCCGCGTCCACGACCTCAACCGACCGCTACGGCCCCGCTCCCGCCGCGCCCGACGGGCCACTGACCGACGAGTTGGCCGCTGATCTCGACGAGATCTTTTCCGCCGTTGCAACGCGCATCGACCCAGGCGCTGTCGCCCGCGTCGGCGCGTCCGGCGACGTTCGGGTCGCGTGGCTTCTCACAGATCTTCTCCGCTTCGTGCAGCCCGGTAGCGATACGCATCGAGCGATCGTCGACGCATGGGAAGGGCTGACCAGCGCATCGGCGTCGGGCAACGGCTCAGAATGGGGTGTCACCACCAACCACTTGATCGCCTGGGACACGCCGGCGCCGCCGGATTACACGAGGTGGAAGCGGCAGGTCTTCGAGCTCGTAGAACCGGGATGGGCATCGTTCTTCGATGACGGCGAAGCCACTATCGACTGGAGGCTGGTCTCGTGGGGCGGCGTGCTGATCGACGATCGTCCACTCGACCAGACCGGCACCGGGTGTCCGGAAGGATGCATCCCGGCGCTGAACGACCCGGCCCTCACCGACGCTGCCGGCGGCAGTTGGTATCCCGACGAACGCGAGGTGTTCGGGGTCGTGGTCGACGGCGAGCCGGTGGCCTTCCCGAAGAACATCATGGATATCCACGAGATGGTCAACATGACAATCGCCGGCCGTCGAATCGGAATGCCGTACTTCACGCTGTGTGGGTCCGCACAGGCGTACTTCACCGACGACATCGCTGCGGAGGCGGACCTGGCCGGCAACTCGAGCTACGAACTTCGCACCTCCGGCCTGCTCAGCCGAAGCAACAAGGTGATGTACGAATTCCACACCCGTTCGGTCTTCGACACCTTCACCGGCCGCGCCGTCACCGGCGAGCTACGCGAACTGGGAGTCGAGCTCGAGCAGCTCACCGTCGAAACCGCGACCTGGGCCGACTGGAAGGCTGCGCACCCCGACACCCGTATCGTCGCCGAAGACGGAGGAATCGGCCGGGCCTACCCGCTGGACCCGCTGAGAGGGCGCGATGACAACGGCCCGATCTTCCCGATCGGCAACACCGACCCGCGGCTTCCCGTCCAGGAGTCGGTCGTCGGCGTGATCGCCCCCGATGGCACAGCGGTCGCGTTTCGGGCAGCGAGCGCGCGTGCAACGATCGACAGCGGCGGCACGGTGGAGCTCGCCGGCGTCACCATCGTCACCGACGGCGCCGGCCTTCAGGCCCGTGACAACGCCACCAACGAGCCGATCGCGGCGCATCAGAGCTTCTGGTTCGCGTGGAGCCAGTTCCATCCCGACACGCAGCTCTGGGACGGCGGCTGACAACGGGAATCGGGAGTCAGGGTTCGCGCCCTCGAAGGCGTTGGATCTCACGCCGGTCACGCTTCGTGGGCCGCCCCGCCCCGCGGTCGCGCCGGGCGAACACCGCTTGCCCAGGGCGCTCACGAGGTTCCGTTGGCGGCGA
>CALKOE010000121.1 GCA_938091985.1 uncultured Acidimicrobiales bacterium
TGTCGCGCCGCCCACCACGAGCACGCCACCACCTCCGCCCGAGCCGACACCTGAGACCGGCATTCCCCAGATCGCCCCGCTCGACGTCTTCCCGGTCTCACCCGAAGACCTGACCGATCTCGGTCGCGTCGCGGGCCAAGTCGCCATCACCGGTGCCGACGCCGCCATTCGGAGCGGCAGAACTACGACGCCGCTCGACACCGGCGCACTTCCCGGTCAGCCCACATGGTCTCGTGACGGTTCTCGACTCGCGGTCGTCTCGCTCGTGGGCCGCCAACCCACGCTCGATGTGTTCGACGCCGCCACCGGCAGCCTGATCTCCAGCGTCGACATCGAGCGTCTCTACTTTTTCTTGAGCTGGAGCCACGACGGCAGCCGGATCGCCGGTCTCGGCCCCGGGATCGACGAGAACGGCACCCCGCAGACCGTGCTCGACATCCTCGACGCCGACGGCGTCACCGTCCACGCCGAGGTGGCGCGGGCCAGCTCACTGTTCGTCGCGTGGGAGCCGGGTGGCCTGCGCCTCGCCGCGCACGCCGACGAACGACTGCTGCGAATCGATGCCGACGGGAGCAACACCGATCTCGGCCCGGTGGGCCTCGAGTTCTTCGCTCCGAAGTGGATCCCGACGACCAACGAGATCCTTCTGGTGACCGACATCGAGTCGTCCCCCTTCATCGTGCGTCGCAGTATCGACGGCGGCGACACCCTCAAGACGCTCGGCGAAGCCACACCGGAGATGGGCATCACCGTCCATCCTGACGGCGCCGTCGCTGCGATCTCGCAGACCTTCGAGGCGGAGGGAGGTGGAGCCGCCGACCGAATCGAGCTTCCGGTGCTCCCACAGTTCGCCGAAGGACGCAGCGGCACCGTCGAGATCATCGACCTCGAGAGCGGTGATCGTGTGCCCGTCTTCACCGGATTCACGCTGTGGATGGAGTGGAACCCTCAGGGCACCCATCTCCTCATCTACGAAGCCGATGTGGGCTCCGGCACGGGGACGTGGTGGGTCTACGAGCACCAGCCCGAACTCGACGGAGAACCAATCCCGGCGGTCGAGATCGTCACGTTCTCCCCCACCCCGATCTTCTTCGGTTCGTACATCTCATTCTCCGACCAGTTCATCGAGTCGCCGCGGCTCTGGTCGCCCAACGGCCGCGAGTTCACCTACGCGGAGCTCACCGATGCGGGTTCGTTGATCCGCACTGTCAGCGCCACCGGCGGCAACGAACCGGCCACCATCGGCGCCGGCGAGGTCAGCTTCTGGAGTCCGGCCGGTTGACCTCGTAGCCTGCGCAGTCGTGAACCTCCAAGAACTGTCAGACCGCCTCGAGATCAACGAACTCCTCACGCGCTACGCCCGCGCCGTGGACCGCAAGGATTGGGACCTCTATCGCCAGGTGTTCACCCCCGATGCCGACATCGATTACACCTCGGCCGGGGGAATCAAGGGCGACACCGAAACACAGGCGAAGTGGCTGGCTGATGCCCTCGCTCAGTTCCCGGCGACTCAGCACATGATCGCCAACGTCGGCATCGAGTTCACCGGTGACGACACCGCCAACGTCGAATCGATGTTCCACAACCCGATGGTCATGCCCGACAAGTCAGCGTGGGTGACCGGCGGGTGGTACCACCACGAGGTGCAGCGCACCGCCGATGGCTGGCGCAGCGTGAAGCTCACCGAGGAGTCGGCATACTTCTCGGGCATGCCGAGCAACCTCGATCGACCTGAGTGAGCACCCCAACGTGACCCAGCGCGATCGGGTGAACCGAGACAAGGCTCGCATCGACGAGTGGATCAGCTACGCGGCGACGAGTGGCGAGACTCCCGCGATCGACGCGGCCACGGTGATCGTGCTCCGAGACGGCGATGCCGGCCTCGAAACCCTGATGCTGCGGCGCAACTCGAAGATCGCGTTCGGCGGCATGTGGGTATTTCCCGGCGGCCGGGTGGACGACGCCGACCGCGAAGCCGGAGCCGACGCGCTCGAGGCGGCTCGCATCGCGGCGGCCCGCGAAGCCGAGGAAGAGGCGGCACTCGCCATTCCCCACGGCGAGCTCGTGATGTTCGCCCACTGGATTCCGCCGCCGATCGCGCCGAAGCGCTACGCCACTTGGTTCTTCGCGGCCGGCGTGACCGACCGTGAGCACACCATCGATGACGGCGAGATCGTCGAAAGCGACTGGATGACGCCGGAGGAATGCCTCGGCCGACACCATGAGGGCGAGATCGAACTCGCGCCGCCCACCTGGGTCACGCTCCACACGATGCGAGCGCACACCCACGTCGAGACCGCACTCCAGTGGCTGGCCGAACGTCCGCCTCGTCACCACGCAACCCGCATGGGGCCGAGCGATGCCGGCCCGATTGCGATGTGGGAAGGCGACGCTGGTTACGCAACGACCGATCCGTCGATCAGCGGCCCGCGCCATCGCCTCGAGATGTTCGCCGAGGGCTACCGATACGACGACTCCGGGTTCAACGGGTGAGCACCCAATCGACTGGGCTCACAGCGGCCGAAGTCCAGGAGCGAGTTGCCGACGGCCGGGTCAACGACGTCCCCGACGCGCCAGTGCGGACGTTCCCCCAGATCGTCAAAGCCAATGTGCTCACCCCGGTCAACGGCATCATCGGCTCGCTCTTCGTCCTGATCCTCATCGCCGGATTCCCCGCCGACGCACTCTTCGCCGGCGTGGTGGTGTCCAACAGCATCATCGGGATCGGCCAGGAGATTCAGGCCCGTCGAACACTCAATGCTCTTGCCGTGCTCTCCGCTCCCCGAGCGAGGGTGCGCCGCGATGACACGGTCGCAGAGATCGGCGTCAGCAGCGTCGTCGCCGACGATCTACTGGAGATCCAACCCGGCGATCAGATCGTGGTCGACGGCCGAATCGCTGCGGCGAACGGCCTCGAAATCGACGAGTCGTTGCTCACCGGCGAGGCCGACCCGGTCGAGAAGGAGATCGACGACGAGGTGTTGTCGGGCTCGTTCGTCTCGGCCGGTTCCGGCTCGTATCAGGCAACCCACATCGGCGCCGACAGCTACGCCGCCAAGCTCGCCGACGAAGCCCGCCGATTCGAACTCGCCGGAAGCGAGTTGCGCCAGGGCGTCAACAAGATCCTGAAGTGGCTGCAGATCATCATCCCGCCCGCTGCGGTCCTGCTCCTCCTGCGTCAGCTCAACACCGAGGACCGCTGGCAGGAAGCGCTCCAGGCAACGGTCGCTGCCGCCGTGGCGATGGTGCCCGATGGGCTCGTCCTTCTCACCAGCCTGAGCTTCATCACCGGCGTGATCGCCCTGGCCCGGCGCCAAGCATTGGCCAAGGAGCTCGCATCGGTAGAGCTGCTCGCACGGGTCGACACGCTCTGTCTCGACAAGACCGGCACGATCACCACCGGCGAGATCTCGCTCGGCCTGGTCGAGCCGCTGGGCGACAACTCGGCCGAGACAGCAGCGGCAGCGCTCGGAGCGATGGGTGCAGCAGATCCCTCGCCCAACGCGACGCTGGCAGCGATCGTGGCGAACTACCCCGATCCGGGATGGACGATCGGCGAAGGTCTCCCGTTCTCGTCGGCTCGGAAATGGGCCGGCGCCGAGTTCGCCGACCATGGCGTCTACTACCTGGGTGCTCCCGACATCCTCTTCGACGACGATGACGACGAGGACCGCGCCCGAGCTCAAGAAGTGGCCGAAAGCGGCACTCGTGTCCTGCTGTTGACCCGCGCCGACGGCGCCTGGCTCGGCGACACGCTTCCCGCCCAGCGTCACCCTGTCGCCCTCATCCACCTCGAAGACACGGTGCGCAGCGATGCCGCCGAGATATTCGCGTTCTTCCGGGAGCAGGGTGTCGATCTGAAGGTGATCTCCGGCGACAATGCCGCGACGGTTGCCGAGGTAGCCGAGCGAGCCGGCATCGCGCGCAACAGCGCATTCGTCGACGCCCGCACCCTCCCCGATGACCAGGAAGGTCTCGCCGACGCCCTCGAGGCCACCACGGTGTTCGGCCGGGTGACGCCTCACCAGAAGCGGGCGATGGTCCACGCCCTGCAGTCACGGGGCCGCACCGTGGCCATGACCGGCGACGGTGTGAACGACGTGCTCGCGTTGAAAGACGCCGACATGGGCATCGCCATGGGATCCGGGTCGTCGTCCACCCGGGCGGTCGCCCAGCTGGTGCTGCTCGACAACAAGTTCTCCACACTGCCCCGGGTGCTCGCCGAGGGCCGCCGCGTGATCAACAACATCGAGCGAGTGGCCAACCTCTTCATCACCAAGGCTGCCTACGCGGTGCTGCTGACGGCCCTGATCGGGATCGCCGGATCGCCCTTCCCGTTCCTTCCCCGGCAACTGACGCTCATCGGCACCTTCTCGATCGGCGTGCCAGGCTTCTTCCTCGCCCTCGCACCGAATGAGGCGCTGGTCCGTCCCGGATTCCTCACCCGCGTGCTTCGGTTCTCGATACCGGCCGGAGCGGTCGCAGGGACGACGACATTCGCCCTCTACGAGATCGTCCGGCGCATGGACGATGTGACCCTGCCCGAGGCACGCACTGCAGCGACCGCCACGCTGCTCTTCCTCGGCCTCGTCACACTGCTGCTCATCAGTCGACCGTGGCAACCATGGAAGGCCGGCCTCGCCGCCGCGATGGCCGCTTGCTACGTGCTCGTCATGGTGTGGTCGACCGCCCGCGACTACTTCGAGTTGGATCTCCCGCCGGACGGTGCATGGGTTGCGGTCGGGATCGCGAGCATGATCGGTGCGGCCGGGCTCTGGCTCAGCACCAGAGTGTTCACCAACGACTGACTCGCCCTAGTCTCCCGGGTCATGACACGACGCCTCGACGGACGCCGAACCATCGTCACCGGCTCGAGCCGCGGCATCGGCGCGGGGATCGCAGAGCGAGCCGCTGGCGAGGGCGCCCGGCTCGCACTCGTCGCCCGCACCCTCGACACCCATCCGACCCTTGCCGGCTCGCTCAACGAGACGGCTGA
>CALKOE010000122.1 GCA_938091985.1 uncultured Acidimicrobiales bacterium
TTCACGGCCGACACCGTGCCCGCAGGTTTGCTTGCCGCTCATCGGGTGGCCGACGACGTGTGGGGCCGGCTCTGCGTGTTGGCCGGCAGCGTGGTGTTCGTCGTGGAGGGCTCAGGCGAGCGTCGTGAGTTGCACGCCGACGAGTCGCAGGTGATCGAACCGGGCGTGCTCCATCATGTCGAACCGTCGGACGACGCCCTCTTCGCGGTGGAGTTCCACCGCGGGTGACCCGCCCCGGCGAGCAAAAGCTCGCAGCGGCCGAGGATCAGCCGGCGAGTGACCGCTGGACTGCTTCGGAGTAGATCATCGTGGCGAGCTTCGGGCAGGCATCGAGCAGCGAGAAGAACTCTGCGCGGTTGAACGCGTAGACGAGGCTGTCCTCGCGGGCGGTCACCGTCGCGTTGCGAGGCTGGTTGGTGAGCAAGGCAATCTCGCCGACCACAGCACCCGGCTTGATCACCGCGACCTCAACGCCGTCGCGCTCCACCGCGAACGAACCGGTCACCACGATCACGCATTCACGGCCGATTTCGGCCTCGCGGGTGATCTCGCGTCCGGCGGCCAACGAAACCGTGGTTCCTCGTCGTTCGATGGAGCGGAGCTCGGCGGAGGGGATCGAGGCCGCGAGGGGGCTGGCGAGGAGTTCAGCGGGGATCGGGTCGATACGGCGGAAGATGGTTGAAGGCTTCATGTCTCCTCTACGGCGCAGGTGTCGCCCATGGATGCAGAACTGATGAGTCTGTTGCGCCATGATCGACGGATGGACACGCGAATGATCGGGTCACTCCAGGTTTCTGCGGTGGGACTGGGGTGCAACAACTTCGGCATGCGGATCGATGCGGACCAGACCCGCCGCGTGGTCGATGCCGCAATCGAGGCCGGAATCAACTATTTCGACACCGCCGAGGGCTACGGCGGCGGCAAGTCCGAGGAGTACCTGGGTGCCGCACTCGCCGGGCGCCGCGACTCGGTCTATGTCGCCACGAAGTGGGGAATGATGCCGGCGGCCGACGACGCCCCGGCCAATGGTTCGCGGGTCGCAGTGCGTGCAGCAATCGAAGGATCGCTCGCCCGTCTCGGCACCGACTACATCGATCACTATCAACTCCACAACCCTGATCCGGCCACACCGATCGGTGAGACCCTCGAGGCGCTGACCGAACTCGTCGCCGAGGGCAAGGTGCGCGAGATCGGGTGTTCGAACTTCTCGGCCGCCCAGCTCGACGAGGCCGCGGCCGCTGCCGGTTCGACAACCGGATCCGCTGCGTTTGCCACCGTGCAAAACCACTACAGCCTGCTCACCCGTGACCCGGAGACCAACGGCGTGCTGGAGGCCTGTGGTCGGAACTCGGTGGGCTTCGTGCCCTACTTCCCGCTCGAGTCGGGGCTACTCACCGGCAAATACAAAGCGGGTGAGGAGATGCCGGCCGATAGTCGGCTTGCTGTCTGGGGCGACCGGGCCGGCGCGTTCCTCACTGATGAGCGATTGGCGACGGTGGCCGCGATCACCGAGTGGGCCGGCGAGCGCGGACACACCGTGCTCGACGCCGCGATGAGCTGGCTCACCAGCAACCCACAGGTGGCAACAGTGATCTCCGGGGCAACCAAGGTCGAACAAGCCGCGGGCAACGCCGCCGCGGGTGGATGGGCGATGACCCCCGAGGAACGAGCCGAACTCGAAGCGTTGCTGGCTCCGACCTGAGCACGAAGTGAAGTCGCAAATTCTGAAGTCGCGAACGAAAGCCAGGGGGACTGGGCATGTCACATGATGTGGAAGCGCTCGATGTCGACGGGGTGCTGCGCACCGCATCGGAACGAGCAGGTGGGTTGGACGACCTGGGCGATGGGCCCTTTGTCGAGGGCCTGAGCCGATTCGTCGACTCGCTGGCGGCTGAGGGTCAGCTCAACGACATCGGTCGGATCATCAGCAATGAACGCATGCTGCTCCACACCGTCAACCGGCTGGGCTACGTCGACGATCGGAAGAACTTCCCCGAGATCGCCGCGCAGGAGATCGTGAAGCCGGTCTTCATCATCGGCATGCCCCGCACCGGCACCACGATCCTGCACGACATCCTTGCCTGCGACCCGCGAAGCCGTGCCCCGCTCACGTGGGAAGTGATGTTTCCGTCGCCGCCTCCGGAGACGGCGACGTTCGAGACTGACCCCCGTATCGCCCAGTGCGCGGCGACGTTCCCCGACCGCGACCTGCAGCTACCTGGCTTCGACGCCATCCATCCCATGGGGCCGCAGCTCACCCAGGAGTGCGTGGTGATGATGGGCGAGACGATGTGCACGCCCCTCTTCCACAACCAATTTCGGGTGCCGAGCTATGAGGACTGGATCGACACCGAGGCCGACTGGTCGCCCGTCTACGACTTCCACCATCGCCAGCTCCAGCACTTCCAGGCTCGCCACTCCGGTGACCGTTGGGTCCTGAAGACGGGTGCTCACCTCTGGGGGCTCGACAAGTTGCTCGAGACCTACCCCGATGCCCGGATCGTCTTCACTCATCGCGACCCGGTGAAGTCGATGACGTCGTATTCGAGCCTGACGACCATCGTTCGGCGGGTCGGGAGCGACGAGGTCGACCCGGTGGAGGTGGCCGACGACTGGATCGGTCGGCTGCGACGTGTGCTGTTGCAGGGGATCGAGATCCGCGAGGCCCGCGACTACCCCGACGCCATCTTCTACGACATGTACTTCCCCGACTTCATCTCGAACCAGATGCGTGAGGTCGAGAAGATCTACGACGCGTTCGACCTGCCGATGACGAGCGCAGGCGCCGACGCGATGAACGCGTTCATCGACGACAACCCACCTGGCAAGCACGGCATCCATCGGTACTCGCCGGAGGAGTTCGGGGTCGACCCGGCCACGGTGCGGTCCGAGTTTCGGCCCTACATCGAGCACTTCGGGCTCAGCGAAGAGTGAGGAGCAGAGGGTGACTGACACGACGGAGACCAACGAAACCATGAGGGCCTGGCGGGTCCACGAATACGGCGACCCGCTCGAGGTGTTGCAGCTCGACACCGTGCCGGTGCCCGAGCCTGAGGCCGCCGAGGTGCGGGTACGCGTGCAGGCCATCCCGCTCAATCTCAACGATCTCGAACGCATCACCGGCGGCAACATGATGGCGCCGCCCGAGTTCCCCTACAGCCCGGGCATGGAGGTCATGGGGGTGGTCGAGGCGTGCGGCGACGGCGCCGAGCAGTGGATGGGGCGCCGCGTCGTGGCGACGACCCGTCGAGCCTTCGGCGGCTTCGCCGAACGGGCGATCTGTTCGTTGCCTTCGGTGTTCGACATGCCCGACGACATTGCGTTGCCGGGCGCAGCCGCCCTCTACTTCCCGTTTCATCTCGCGTGGCTCGGCCTCTTCGACCGCGCCGATCTGCAGTCCGGACAGAGCGTGTTGATCCATGCCGCCGCGGGTGGTTCGGGTTCCGCAGCCGTGCAGCTCGCAGCCAACGCCGGCGCCCGGGTGTTCGCGACCGCAGGGACCGACGAGAAGGTGCAGCAGTGCCTCGACCTCGGCGCCGACGTGGCGATCAACTACAACGATCCCGAAACCGACTTCGTCGACATCGTGCTTGCCGAGACCGACAACCGGGGCGTCGACGTGGTGTTCGACAACGTCGGCGAGGCGGTGATGGAGCGGTCCATGAAGTGCACCGCCTACAACGGGAACTACCTGATGATGGGTTTCGCCTCCAACAAGACGGTGGCCGACGAGCCGTTCGTCGTGCCCCGGCGCGTGGCCCTCGGCAACTTCAAGCTCTCGGGCGTGCTGCTCAACTACGCGGCCGACGACATGCGCGGCGTCATGAAGACCGCACTCGGGTGGAATGTCGCCCCGGCTGAGCTTGGCGAACGCATCACCCGAGAGGTGGTGGAGTTGGTTCGCTCGGGAGCCGTGAAGCCAGTGATCGGCTCGACCGTCGGCTTCGAGGAGCTGCCCCAGCTGATCGACGACATGGCGCATCGCCGGACCACCGGCCGCGCCATCGTGATGGTCTGAGGCTGGCGACGGTTACGCCAGCACCTCGAAGGTGAGACCGGCGTTGGCCTTCAGCGCATCGATCAGCTTGTCGCCCATCGCGGTCGACGGTGTCCAGAAGCCACCGGCCACGCCGGTCTTCTCGCCACGGTTGGTCGCGAGCAGCGTGGTGGCGCTCTCGCCGAGCATCTTCGCGGTCGAGCCGTAGCCGGGATCGCGGTCGCCGGTGACCTTGGTCGTGATCGTGTCGCCCTTCGCGGTGGTGCCGTAGAAGCGGATGTCGAAGAACCCTGCGGCCTGCGCCTCCGGGCTCGGGCCGTCGCCTGGCTTCGGAAGCACGAACTTGTTGAGCAGGTTGCGGGCCGGCGCAAGCGAGGCGATGCCCATGAAACCGCCGAGACCGCCGGCCAGCCCTGCGGCCTTCGCGGCGCCCGCCGGACCTCCGCCCATCATCATCGCCTCGTCGTAGAGGAAGTCCTTGCCCCAGGGCCGACCGAGCAGTGCATGGCTCCGTTGCACAACCCGGGTGTTGATCGCGGCCATCACAAACGGTGCGATCCACTCGCCCGAGGCGTCGTCGTTCTTCGGGATCACGGTGTTGGGCTGGGCCACCCCGGAGCGTTTCCCGAATGGTGCGAGTGCGTAGGGGTTGGCGAGCATCTTGCGGAGATCGGGATCCTTCGCCGTCTCCTCCATGAGGTTCATCATGCTGGCGACCGTGCCGCCGCTGGCTCCGCCTTTCATGGCCTTCACCCGCATCTCGATCTGCGTGCACGGCTTGCCGAACTGCTCGATCGCGGCCTGCTGGGTGAACCACACACCGAGATCTGACGGAATCGAATCGAACCCGCAGTTGTGGACGATGCGGGCTCCGCTCTGCACCGCGGTGTCGTGGTGGGCGTCGATCATCTTCTGCATCCA
>CALKOE010000123.1 GCA_938091985.1 uncultured Acidimicrobiales bacterium
GGACGACTACGTCCGTGAGCACGAGGGCCTGACCGTGATGGTCCCTGCCGCCAGCGTCAGCGCACTCACGGGTGCAACGCTCGATCTGCCCACCGTCGCCGGTCAGGGCGGACTCGTGATCCGCAATCCCAACCGCCCGAACCCGCTGGGCGACCTCGGTCAGCTCGAGCTCACCGGCGATGCCGCCAACAAGATCACCATCTTGCTGGCCGAGCGGATCAACCCTGCGCTTGCCTCACACGGCGGCTTTGCCGAGCTCGTGGGTGTCGAGGGCGAGAAGGCATTCGTGACGATGGGCGGAGGCTGCCAAGGCTGTGCCATGAGCGCCGCCACGCTTCGCGAAGGCATCACGAAGGCGATTCTCGAGGCGGTCCCCGAGATCACCGAAGTGGTCGACACCACCGACCACGAGCAGGGCGAGAACCCCTACTACAGCTAGTTCGTTCGACCTCTAGGCGAGCAACTTGCGGACGCTGGCGGCGATGCCCGCAGCGTCGAGGCCGAAGCCGGCGTGAATGTCGTCAGGATCGCCGTGTGGGATGTATTCCGTCGGCACGCCGAGCACCCGAACCCGACAGTCGGCATCGCGTTCGCCGAGCGCATCGCGCACGCCGGCACCGGCGCCGCCGATTCGCAGACCGTCTTCGACCGTCACCACGTTCTCGTGGGTGGCGATGTGGTCGATCATCTCAGGATCGAGCGGGGTGACGACCCGAGGGTCATAGACCGTTGCGTGGATGCCCTCGGCGGCCAGAAGATCAGCCGCACCGAGTGTGGCCGGAAGCATCTGGCCGAACCCGAGCAGCGCGACCGAGTTGTCGCCCGAGCGGATCATGCGAGCGTGAAGGCCTGACCCGATCTCGTTGTCGGCAACATGGGCCGCCTTGCCGCGCGACCAGCGGATCGCGACGGGACCATCTGTGAGGCCCATGGCGTCTTCCATCATCTGCTGGATCTCCTGGAAGCTCGACGGAGCGAACACCGTCATGCCGGGGACCTTGGTGAGAAGGACGAGATCGAGAATGCCGTGATGAGACGCGCCGTCGGGACCGGTGATGCCGGCGCGGTCGAGGCAGAAGATGACCGGCTGACCGTGGAGGCCGACGTCGAGGTTGACCTGGTCGAACGCCCGAGTGAGGAAGGTGGCGTAGACCGCGATGAGCGGGCGGAGCCCGCCCATGGCCATGCCGGTGGCTGCGGTGACCGCGTGCTGCTCGGCGATGCCGACGTCGATACAACGGTCGGGGAAGCGCTCGCGGAACGGGAGCAGACCGGTGGAGTCGGGCATCGCTGCGGTGATGGCGACGAGCTCGGGGTGTTGGTCGCCGAGCTTCACGAGCGTCTCGGAGAAGGCGGCGGTGTAGCTGCCCTCCTTCATCGAGCCGGTGTCGTGCATGTTCTTGACGTCGTCCTGCTCGGCCGGCGCGTAGCCGCGGCCCTTCTGTGTGAGCACGTGGACCACGACGGGACCCTCGAACTCCTTCGCGTTCTGCAGGGCCTCTTCGACCGACGCGATGTCGTGCCCGTCGAAGGGACCCATGTAGCGAACGCCGAGGTCTTCGAAGAAGGCCGACGGTTCCCACATCTCGCGGATCGCCGCTTTCGACATCTGAACACCGCGGTGGATCTGCTCTCCGACCCAGGGGATGCGTTCTGCGATCTCCTCGATCTTTGCCTGGCGCCGCATGTAGGTGGGGTTGTTGCGGATCTTCACGAGGCTCTCGGAGAGCTTTGAGACCGTCGGCGCGTAGGAGCGACCGTTGTCGTTGAGCACGATCACGACGTCGCGCCCGCTGTGGCCGAGATTGTTGAGACCTTCGAACGCCATGCCGCCGGTGAGCGCTCCATCGCCGATCACCGCGACGACCTCTCGCCGGGCATCGGAGGCGTGAAACGCCGTGGCGAGGCCATGGGCGTAGGACAGCACGGTGGATGCGTGGCTGTTCTCGATCCAGTCGTGGTCCGACTCGGCGCGCGACGGATAGCCGGACAGGCCGCCGGCCTGGCGGAGTCGACCGAAGTCGCCAACGCGACCGGTGAGCATCTTGTGGACGTAGGCCTGGTGTCCGGTGTCCCAGAGGATCGCGTCGTGCGGAGACCGGAACACGCGGTGCAGTGCGATCGTCAATTCGACTGCGCCGAGATTGGAACCGAGATGCCCGCCGTGTTCGTTGACGGTCTCGATCACAGCGTGGCGAATCTGGTCCGCGAGATCAGCGAGTTCCTCGGGGCTGCGCCCTTGCAGGTCTTCAGGGCCGGTGATGGCGTCGAGCAGCATTTTTCCTCACAGGCCCGGGGCCTCACGAGATCGGTGGGCCGCCCGATGATTCCCGGCGTTCACCCGATGTTCAGGCTAGCCGTCGTGTCTTCCAGTTGGCGGACGCGGCCCGGCAATAGTCGCGAGAGCGGTCGCGCCACCAGGAGCCCGAAGCCGAGCGCAGCGAGTCCGCCGATGGCATCGAACCAGTAGTGGTTCGCGGTCACGATGATCGCGAACAGCGTCACGAAGGGGTACATGGCGATCGAGACTCTCGCCCAGCGACGCTTCAGCACCGGGTAGAGGCCGACAGCGCACCAGGTGGCCCAAGCGATGTGCAGGCTCGGCATGGCGGCGTATTGGTTGGAGATCGACTCCATCGGCCCGTTCTCGAAACTCCAGAGTCCACCCGGGTCGACCAGCGTGTCGATGTAGGTGTGCTCGGTGGCGCACGCGCCGTACTGCGACTCGCACGCGTTGAGGAGTCGAGGGGGCATCAGCGGGAAGTAGGCGAAACCGATGAGCGCCACACCGGTGGTGGCGGCGAGGGTGGACCGCATGAAGATGTATCGCTGCGGAAACTTCAGGAAGAGCCAGACCATGGCGAAGATCGTGACGGCGAAATGGAAGCTGCCGTAGAAGGCGTTCCAGAACACGATGAACGCGTCGAAGTCGATGAAGCGGGCCTGGATCCACTCCTCGTGGTACAGCCCGAGCGCCTCCTCGATGTCGATGATGGTCAGCGCGTTGTCGAACGAACGGTCGAGGATGTCGCCGCCGATCGCCGAGCCGAACTGGTTCCGGATCGCCGAGTAGACGATGTAGAAGACGAGCGTGATGAGGCCCTCGACCCACCACCGCACACCGGCATCGTCGGGAGTCGACGGGGCGGGGGAGTGGGTCGGGTCGGTCATGAGAGAACTGGGTGCGGGGGCCGTCACCGGTCTACTCGTTGGCTCGCTCGAGAAACCGGTCGCGATCGACGAGCACGCGAACGACCCGCCCGCTAGCGATCACGCCGCGATGATCGCTCGCCTCGACCGCGAACGTGAGTCGGCGTCCTTCCACGCGCTCCACCGCAGCGGTGATGGTGATGTGGCTGCCCACGGCAGCTGGCTGAACGTGGTCGATCTGCATCCGCATGCCGACTGAGGTCTGGCCCTGATCCATGTGTTCGCTGATCGCTTCCACACAGGCGGCTTCGGCCCAGGCAAGTACTCGCGGGGTCGACAACACTTCGACATCGCCGGAGCCCAAGGCAACTGCGGTGTCGAGGTCTGTGACCTGGCGTTCGATACGGGCAGCCAACCCGGCGTCGACGGACATCGGCGGTACCATAGCCAACCCCCGGCCCAGGAGGATTCAGTGCTCGATCATGAGCTGATCAACCGCACACTCGGTACCGCGCTTCGCACCGGCGGCGAGTTCGCCGAAGTGTTTGTCGAAGACAAGCGATCGTCATCCGCGGTGCTCGACGATGGACGGGTCGAAGAACTCACCAGCGGCCGTGATCGAGGCGCCGGAATCCGTGTCGTTGTAGGCGACACAACCGGTTTCGCCCATACCGCTGA
>CALKOE010000124.1 GCA_938091985.1 uncultured Acidimicrobiales bacterium
GGCGACGTGTTCGTCGCGCGTGTCGATCCCGGCCTGGGCGTCGAACCCGTGTCCTGCCTGCTGGAGGCGTTCGATGTTTCCCGGGCCGGCGATCGATATCTCTTCCGGCTGCGCCTGGAGGGTCTCGTCGGCGGCATGGTCGTCGCGGTCATCGTCGGCGTGGTCATGGGCATCCTCGGTAAGCCCGCTCCGTTCGCCGGCGAGGTGTGGGGTGGTGGCTTCGGCGCCTCGCTGCTCCTCGGTATCGTCGCAGCCCTCGCTGCCCCGATCGGCGATCTCGCCGAGTCCCAGATCAAGCGCGATCTCGGGATCAAGGACATGGGCTCGATCCTGCCGGGCCATGGCGGTCTCCTCGACCGCTTCGATGGCTTGTTGTTCGTGCTGCCGGCCACGTACTACGTGGGTCTGCTGCTCGACGTCACCGTTCCCGGCTGATCGTCGGATCAACCCGACCCCCGACTGACCCGGCCCTGCGGGTAGCGTCGCGCCCATGACGATGTCGGTCGCCGTCCTCGGCTCCTCCGGATCGATCGGCACCCAGACGCTCGACATCGTGCGGGCTGAGCCGGATCGCTATCGGGTCTCGGCCCTCGGCGTGGCCCGTTCTGTCGATGTCGCCGTCGAACAGGCCAACGAGTTTCGACCTGATGTGGTCGCCGTTGCCGACGAGGCGATGGCCGCTGGGCTGGCCGAGCGCCTCCCAGACGGCACCGAGCTGCTGGTCGGCGGCGACGCAATGGCCGATGCCGCGACGCACGGTGATGTTGTGATCAACGGCGTGGTCGGATTCGCCGGTCTATCGGTCACACTCGCCGCGCTGGAGGCCGGGAAACGTCTCGGCCTGGCGAACAAGGAATCGCTCATCGCCGCCGGACCGGTCGTGCAGCGTGTGTGGGCCGCGTCGGCCGGTGACCTCATACCGGTCGACAGCGAGCACTGTGCCGTTCATCAGTGCCTGCGAGCCAACGAGGTGACGGGCAAAGTTGCTGCGTCCGACCGAGTTCACGAGATCGTGCTGACCGCCAGCGGTGGCCCGTTTCGCGGCCGCACCCGCGCTGATCTCGCCGAGGTCACGATCGACGACGCGTTGGCCCACCCCACGTGGTCGATGGGGCCGAAGATCACAATCGACTCCAGCACGCTGATGAACAAGGGCCTCGAGGTGATCGAAGCCCACGAGCTCTTCGGGGTCGACTACGACCAGATCAATGTGGTCGTGCACCCCCAGTCGGTGATCCACTCGATGGTGAGCTACACCGACGGTGCAACCATCGCCCAACTGTCGATGCCCGACATGCGTCTGTGCATTGGCTACGCCTTGGCCTTTCCCGACCGATTGGAAGTGCCGTACGGCGCGATCGATTGGACCGAGATGTCGCGACTCGACTTTCAGCCCCCCGACCTCGAGGCATTCCCCTGCCTTCGGCTTTGCTACGAAGCGGGCCGCGCCGGCGAGACGGCACCGGCCTGGCTCAGCGCGGCCAACGAGGTCGCCGTGGACGAGTTTCTCAAGGGTCGCATCCGTTGGGTCGACATTCCCGAGGTGCTCGAGGCAAGTCTCCAGGTGTGGCCGGGAACAATCGCGACCGATGTCGACGTTGTTCTGGGAGTCGACCGAGAAGCCCGAGTCGTCGCCGCCGAATTGATTGATCAGAGAGTGCACGCATGACGCTCAATGTGGGTCCCCCCGCCGCCGAGGTCGAAGAACGACCCAATGACTTCACCGGGCTGATCCTGATCGGCTTTGCGATCGTCGCGCTCGGCGTCTTTGCCAGTTGGAGCTGGGCCTTCATCGTCGTTGCGATCATCTTCATGATCTTCATGCACGAGATGGGCCACTTCCTCACGGCCAAGCTCACCGGCATGAAGGTGACCGAGTTCTTCATCGGCTTCGGGCCGCGGATCTGGTCATTTCACAAGGGCGACACCGAATACGGCGTGAAGCTGATTCCTGCCGGCGCCTACGTCCGGATCATCGGGATGAACAACCTCGACCCGGTCGAGCCGGGCGACGAGGGCCGCGCCTACATGACCAAGAGCTTCCCGCGGAAGTTGCTGGTGGTCACCGCCGGGTCGCTCATGCACTTTGCGATGGCGATCGTGCTGATCTTCGGCTTCCTGCTCTGGCAGGGAGCGCCCGCCGATGACGACAGTTGGCAGATCGCGGGCGTCAGCGACCAGAGCGCGGCGGCCGAGCTCGGCCTTCAGCCTGGTGACCAGATTCTTGCGGTCGACGGTGTCGACGTGCGCGACTTCGTGCAGTTCGGCGAGCTGGTGGGCGCTCGCGGCGGCCAAGATGTGGAGGTCGTCTACTCGCGGGGCGGTGAGACCTTCACTGACTCGGTGGTGCTCGGCGCCCGTCTCAGCGAAGCCGGAGACCTGGCCATCGAAGGCCTCGGCGAGTTCGATCGTATTCTCGAGATCGACGGCGTGCAGGTGTTCAGCTGGGACGACGTGATCAACACGGTTGGCGACCGAGTCGGCGAGCCGCTCCGGGTCGTGTTCGATCCGGCGAACGACGCTGAGATTCGTGTGCTCGACAATGCCGTGTTCCTCGAACTGCCGCCCGCCGAGGTCGCCACGATCGGGTTCTTCGGCATCGGTCCCGAGGCGAACCGGCAATCGCTCGGCGTGTTCGAAAGCGCGACCGAGAGCGTGGTCAGTTTCGCCGACGCATTCGGACAGATTCTCGGGGGTCTCTACGACACCGTCACGAGCGGTGCCCTGCCGACCTTCGTCGGCGACACCCTGTCCGGCAACATCGACACCGTCCACGACGACATCACCTCGACCGATGCCCCCGAGCGCGAAGCGGCAAGCGTTGCCCTCGACGAGGGAAATCCTGATGAGCAGCGAATCATCTCGATCTACGGCGCCGCTCGCATCGGCTCGCAGGTGACCGAAGACGGCTTCGATAACGCGTTGCAGTTGCTTGCCTTCCTCAACATTTCGATCGGCATCCTCAACCTGCTGCCGCTGCCACCGCTTGATGGCGGCCATGTCGTGATCGCCACCTACGAGCGGCTCCGTTCCTGGGGTGGTCGCCGCCACGAGGTCGACTACAACAAGGTCATGCCGATCACCTACGCGGTGTTCATCCTGCTGACCGGGTTCGGTCTGCTCGCGATCTTCCGCGACATCATCGACCCGATCAACATCGGCTAACCGACCAGAGCGGGCCGGTAGCCTCGGAGTCAATGGAGTTCACGCAGAGCTTTCCTCGTCGGGAAACCAAGCAGATCATGGTCGGCGACGTGCCGGTCGGTGGGGGAGCCCCCATCACCGTGCAGTCGATGACCGTCACCAAGACGGCCGACCACGAAGCGACGTTGCAGCAGATCTACGCGTTGGCCGCGGCCGGCGCTGACATCGTGCGCTGCACCTGCAACGAGCCCGAAGCGGCGGAGGGCCTGGCTCGGATCGTGCCGCGCTCGCCGGTCCCGATCGTGGCCGACATCCATCACCAGTATCGCCGGGCGCTCGAAGCGCTCGAGGCCGGCGTGCACTGCCTGCGCCTCAACCCTGGCAACATCAAGAACCCGGAACACATCAAGACCGTCGCCCGTGAGGCCAAGGATCGCAATGTTCCGATTCGCATCGGGGTCAACGGCGGATCGCTGCATCCGGATCTCTACAAGAAGTACGGCGGCAAGGTCACGCCGGAAGCAATGGTCGAGTCGGCACTGCAGGAGATCGCCTACTTCGACGAGGTCGGCTTCGACCTGATCAAGATCTCGGTGAAGGCGTCGAGTGTTCCCCTCATGATCGAGGCCTACCGGCAACTCTCGGAGGTCACCGATCACCCACTGCACCTCGGGGTGACCGAAGCCGGCCCGCCTCCCATCGGAACGCTCAAGGCCACCGCCGGTATGGCCACGCTGTTGGCCGAAGGCATCGGCGACACGATTCGGTACTCACTCACGGCAGACCCGGTCGAGGAGGCCAAGGCCGGGCGCCAGCTTCTCGAGGTGATGGGGCTCCGAGAGCGCAAGAACATCGACCTGATTGCCTGCCCGAGTTGTGGCCGTGCGGAGGTCGACGTCTTCACGATCGCCCAAGACGCCATGGCCGCGTTCGGCGAGCGCGAGATCCCACTCCAGGTCGCCGTGATGGGCTGTGTCGTCAACGGGCCGGGAGAAGCACGCGACGCCGATCTCGGCATCGCGGCCGGCAACAAACGAGGCCATCTGTTCGTGAAGGGACAGAACGTGATGGTCGTGCCGGAGGACGAGATGGTCGACACGCTCGTCGAGTGGGCCGAGTTCATCCACGAACACGGAGCCGAAGCCGCCCTCGATCGTGCCTCGGCCACCAAAGATGCAGCCAAGAAGGCGGCCGAAGAAGATCGCGACCGCAACCTCGGCGAGAAGGGCGACGATGCCAACGACGCCGAGACCATCATCGAGACGATTCGCCGCAAGCCGGACGGCTCTCACTAGATGGCGGTCGTCCGAGTCGGCCGTTCCCTCGCCCGAGATCGCGGATTGCCCCTTGTCTCGGTACGGAGCGGCAAGCCGGCCAATGGCTATGCCGAAGCGGGCAAGGTGCCGTATGTGGTGCGAGTCCCGCTCACCCAGGACGAGTTCGACCAGGTCCAAATGCTGCGGACCCGCCAGAAGACGGCGATGTACGGCGGCGTTGCCTGTGCTGCCGTGGGCGCCGCCATGTCGAAGTTTCCGGTGCTGTTGCCGCTCGGCCTGCTCATCGCAGTCTTGTCAGCCGCGTTGTGGGGCGCGTGCTGGGTGATGCTGCGACGGCTCCTGCCCCGGGTCGAGCCGGGGCCCAAGGCCCACGAGATCACGCTACGAGGGGTGCACAAAGGCTTTGCG
>CALKOE010000125.1 GCA_938091985.1 uncultured Acidimicrobiales bacterium
CGGGCGCAGCAGAATTTCACGGTCGTCAGCTGACACCTTCGTGCGTGTCTGCGCGAAGCTCGATGGTGATGGTCGCCTCCCCGTTTGTTCGTCCACTCTGCGCTTTCCTGTTGCTGGCCATGCTCGCGGCCGGTTGCACCGACGATTCCGAGGAGGCCGACCTGTCGCCAACGACGACGACCGTTTCCGAAGCGCTCAGTACGCCGGTGGAGGACCCGCTGTCGCCGCCCACATCAACGATCGAATTCGAGGCGGCGGTCGCCGCAGTGACAGGTCCGATCACCGCGGGCAACGGCCCGGTGCTACCGCAGCCGGCCGTCGCCGCACCCGCGGAGTATGTCCAGGAGGAGTTCTTCGTCGGGGGAGCGGCTTCGAGTTTCGTTGCCGTCGACGAGTTCGGGGACGACGGCATGTGGAGCGTTGCTCCGGACGATACGGCGGACTACCAGACCCGCATCTTGGTTCGGCGACCGCCGACTGAGGTCTTCAGCGGCACGGTGATCGTCGAATGGTTGAACGTGACCGCGGTCGAGGCCTCGCCCGATTGGGCGTTCCTGGTCGAAGAGATCGGCGCCGCCGGCCACGCCTACGTCGCGGTGAGCGCCCAGGCGCTCGGTGTGATCGGAGGTCAGGCACTACTCACTGTCGAGGTTGACCCCGACGTTGCGGAGGAGGCCGGCCGCGATGCGGACGAGGCGGACACCGGGGGCCTCGTCAACGCCGATCCGGAGCGATACGGCGCGCTCGAGCATCCCGGCGATGCATTTGCCTACGACATCTTCACCCAGGTTGGCGCGGTGGTCCGCGACAACGCGGGTGGGGTCCTCGGCAATCTCGATCCAGAAGTGGTCATCGCGCTGGGTGAGTCGCAATCGGCGGGCTTCTTGACCACCTATGTGAACGCGATCCACCCGATGGTCGAGGTCTTCGACGGATTCCTCGTCCACAGCCGCGGTGGCGGCGGGGCGCCGCTGGCCGGAGTGTTCGGCGACGACGCATCGTTCGTCGAGGCCGCGCACCGGATCCGCACCGACCTCGATGTCCCAGTCTTCATGGTGGAGGCCGAAACTGATCTCACATTGCTGGGCTATGCCAGAGCCCGCCAGGATGACACCGACATGATCCGGGCGTGGGAGCTGGCCGGCACCGCTCACGCCGACGCCCACGTAATCCGGGCAATCATCGGTGGCCCTCGAACCTCATCGAGTGGCAACCTGCTGGGGTGCACGAATGCCATCAACACCGGCCCCCACCATGAGGGAATTCAGGCCGCGTTGCGCGGCCTCGTAACGTGGGTTCGCGAGGGCACTGCGCCGCCCATCGGTGAGCGGATCGAGACCACCGAGACGGTGCCGGTCCAGATCGTGCGCGACGAGCTCGGGATCGCCCTCGGCGGTGTGCGCAATCCACTCGTCGACGTGCCCGTGGTCATCACCACTGGCGACCCCTGGGAAGAGGTGGCGCTCGAGGGTGGCTTCGACGTCTGTTCCCTGTTCGGTCGCACAATTCCGATCGAACAGGCGGGACTGTTGGATCTTCACGGATCCGCCGACGGCTATCTCGCTGCGTTTGATGTGGCCGCGGACGCCGCCGTCGACGCTGGTTTCCTCCTCGACTACGACGCCGAGCAGCTCCGCGCCGAAGCGCAAGCCAACACGGTGCTCTTCGAGTAGCCGCGAGGCAGCGCCGATAGCGCCGGTTGGTTGGTTGCCGAGGGGGCAACTTACTGTGAGCGAATGTCCCCTTCACGCAGCGCGTCGCGCCTCGCCGTCGTCCTCTCTGTCCTTCTGAGTTTCGCGCTCGTCGCCGCCGCCTGCGGCGACGATGACACAGCCGAACAACCAGACAGCGATCCAGCCGACGGCACGCCTGAGCCGACGCCAGGGGATGATGAGACCGACACCGAGGTCTCGCCGCCGGTTGCCACCATCAGCGCCGACTTCGATGCGGCAGCGAGCATGGGGCAGGTCACGGTCACGAACGCGGTGGCCGGTACCGAGCTGACGTTGCGGGGACCCGGGACGGAACAAGCCGGGACGGTTGACGAGCTCGGCAATCTCCTGTTTCGCACTGTCGAACCGGGCGACGGATGGCAGGTCCTCGACCTGAGCGCCGACCCAGCTCCCGCGAGCGATGAGCTGTCGGTGCCGACCGCCACCGACCACCCCGACCAGGCGTTCTACGACAGCCAGGAGATCAGCGACGGATTCGGCTACATCGAGATGCGCGACGGCACGCTCCTCAGCGCCACAGTGCGTCTCCCCGGTCCTGCGGAGGACGGTCCTTACCCGACGGTCATCGAGTACTCGGGCTACGACCCGGCAAGCCCCTACGAGGTTGAGCCGGCGATCAACATCTACGGCCAGCTCGGCTGGGCCACCGTCGGCGTCAATATGCGCGGCTCAGGATGCTCAGGCGGTGCCTACGATTACTTCGAGCCAATGCAGTCGATCGACGGCTACGACGTCATCGAAGCGATCGCAGCACAGGACTGGGTCTTCAAGAACCACGTCGGCATGGTCGGGATCAGCTACTCCGGCATCAGCCAGCTCTTCGTCGCCCAGACGCAACCGCCGAGCCTTGCCGCCATCACCCCGGTCTCCGTGATCGAGGACTCCTACCGATCGGTCGTCTGGCCCGGCGGCATCTACAACAACGGCTTCGCACGGAGCTGGG
>CALKOE010000126.1 GCA_938091985.1 uncultured Acidimicrobiales bacterium
GGCGCCGGCATCGCGCTGGCCGGGGCCTCCGGCAGCGTCGAGATAGGCGAGACCGAAGTCTTTGCCATCGCGGCGATCCTGAGCTTCGCCATCAACTGGGTGGTGTTCGTGCCGTCGTATCTCGCCCGGACCGAGGCCTACTTCGACCTCACCGGGTCGGCCACCTACATCGCTGTGACCGGGTTCGCGCTGGTCGCATCCGACGACATCGACGCCCGCGCCGTGATCGTCGCAGGGGCCGTCCTTGTCTGGGCACTCCGTCTCGGTTCCTTCCTCTTTCGCCGGGTACGCCGTGACGGCGGCGATGGCCGGTTCGATTGGATCAAGACCAACTTCCTGCGCTTCCTGATGACCTGGACGCTGCAGGGGCTGTGGGTCCTCCTCACCCTCGCTGCGGCGCTCGCCGTGATCACCTCAGAGGAGCGTCGCGATGTCGACGCGTTCCTGGTGGTCGGTATGGCCGTGTGGCTGATCGGCTTCGCCATCGAGGTGACCGCCGACCGACAAAAGAGTGCGTTCCGGGCCGACCCGGCCAACCACGGACGGTTCATCACCAGCGGCGTGTGGGCCTGGTCTCGCCACCCCAACTACTTCGGGGAGATCACGCTCTGGGTCGGAATCGCCATCACGGCGCTCCCCGTTCTCTCCGGCTGGCGCTGGCTCATGCTGATCTCACCGGTCTTCGTTGTTGTTCTGCTCACTCGCATCAGCGGCATACCGATGCTCGAACGGCGAGCCGAGAAGCGGTGGGGCGAAGATCCCGAGTTCCGGGCCTACACCGACTCGACACCGGCCCTCGTGCCCCGACCTCCCAAGTGAGTCCCATGGAATCGATCAGCAACTTCCGCGAACTCGGCAGCGTTCCCGTAGCCACGGGGCAGATCCGCTCCGGTGTGCTCTTTCGTTCGGGACATCTCGCTTCGATGTCCGATGACGACGAAGCGCGCTTCCAAGAGGCCGGCATCCGGACGATCGTCGACCTGCGCAGCGACGGCGACATCGCTAGCGAGGGCGCCGACCGCGTGCCCGCGGGGGTCGACCACCATCGAGTGCCGATTCATGACGACGCCGGCCGCGGCGACGACCTCCGGACCATCATCATGCGCGGCGACATCGACGAGCTCCGCGCCGAGATGGGCGACGGCCGAGGCCACCAGATCGCGCTCGACGGTGCCGCAGCATTCGCGGAGAACCCTGAACGCATGGCCAGCTTCTCGAGCGCCATGGCCCTCGTGACCGACCCCGACAACTGGCCACTGATCTGGCATTGCTCCGCCGGCAAGGACCGCGCCGGCTGGGTCGGCACCGCAGTGCTGCTCGCCGCCGGCGCCGCCGACGATGTCGTAGTCGACCACTATCTGCAGAGCAATCAGGCAATCGGCGCCGGTGCGCTGTTTCCCGAGGGAGAGCTCAAGGAACTGATTCGACCGTTTCTCGAAGTCCATGAGGACTACGTGCGCGCCCAGTTGGCGGTCGTCGAGAACCGGTGGGGCGGCGTGGCTGGTCTTTTCCAAGACGGATTCGGCCTCGGCGACGAGGTCGTCGACCGGTTTCGCTCCGCACTGTTGACCTCGTCCTAGTCTCGGATGATGCCGCTCTCTGACGCCGATGTAGATCGCTACCGAGCGGACGGAGTGCTCGCTCCTGCGGGAGCGGTGGCGCCCGAGACGCTGGCCGAGATCCGAGTAGAGCTCGACCGGTTCCTGGGCGAACTCACGTTGCCCAATGCCGACTTCATCCCCAACATCATCGACCGAGAGCCGGGCTGGCAACGCTTTGCGACAATGCCCGAGCTCCTCGACCCGGTTCGTGCGCTCATCGGCGACGACGTGATCCTCTGGGGTTCAGGCCTCTTCTGCAAGAGCGCGGAGGGCGGCCGGGGCACACCGTGGCATCAAGACGGGCAGTACTGGCCGATCCGCCCACTCGAGACCGTCACCGCATGGATAGCGGTCGACCGCATCGACCAGGGCAACGGTTGTCTGCGGGTCATTCCCGGGTCGCATCGCGACCGGACGCTGCTCGAGCACGGCCAGAACGACAGCCCCGAGCTCATCCTGAATCAGGAGCTCTCGGCGGACCTCTGGGCCGGCACCGATCCGTTCGACATCGTGCTCGAACCCGGCGAGTTCTCCCTGCACGACGTCTACATGATCCACGGAGCGAACCCGAACACCTCAGGGCGCCGTCGGGCGGCGCTCGCCTTTCGCTACATGCCGGCGACGTCGCACTACGACCGCGAACTCGCCCGAGCTCAAGAGGTCGAGATGGGCCTGCGGAGCATGGTGAACCGGTCACTTTTCCTGGTGAGCGGCAACAACGTTCACCCTGGCAACGACATCGCCGAGTGAAACCGGATCTCCCGACCGAGACTCGCAGCCAAGAGACCTGAGCGTTCCTCCGCAGTGAACACTTCGAGGTCGGCGCTCTCACCGGCGCTCACCTGGAGCTCGATGTCGATGCGATCGTCGGCGATCGCCACACGCGACTTCTCGACCACCCGGCGGTAGGTCCGGTCGAGACCGATCCCGATCCGAAGCAAACCGGCAAGCACCTGCACCGTGTGTTGGTCCTGCTCCGAAAGCGCCGCGTATTCCGCGTGGCGCGGTCGGGGTTCGCTCTTGCGGTGATAGCGAGCGACGAGAGCGATCAGCTCGAGTTCCTGCTCGGTGAACCCGACGAGTTGCTCAGAATGACGGATCAGATAGTAGGAGTGCTTGTGGTGGGCCGCGTGCGCAATGAAGCGCCCCACGTTGTGGAGGACACCAGCGGCTTCGAGCACCAAGCGTTCGGCCTCCCCCAAGCCGTGCAGCGGCGCCGTCTCGTCAAACAACCCGAGGGCCAGGTCGGTGGCGTGTTGTGCGTGGTCGACGTCCTCGTCGTAGCGATGGGCCACGGCGAGCACACTTTGGCGACGCAGGTCGGAGAGGTGATGGAGCGCCCCCTTCACCCCGTCGCGGCGGCTCAACCGGTCGAGCACCACGCCCTCTCGAAGCGCATTCGGGGAGACGACCATTTCCGCGATGTCGAAGGTGCGAAAGAGCTGGCGAAGCAGGACTGCTCCGGCCACGATCACGTCGGCGCGGGCTTCGTCGAGACCGGGCATCCCGATTCGGTCCTCGGGACGGGGTCGAGCTACGAGCTCGTCGACGACGGAATCGAGACCCTCCCGTGAGAGCACAAGGT
>CALKOE010000127.1 GCA_938091985.1 uncultured Acidimicrobiales bacterium
CTGAATGCATCTAAATCCCGATCAGCCTCCGCATTTGCCGGTTCAACAAGATAAAGAAATCGCGTCGAGCTCAGAATCAGGGCGAGCGGATCGACGATCGCCTCAAGGAAGGGCGCCCCCGCTTGTCGACGGTCGGCGTAGTATCTCAGCAACTTCTCGATGAAGCCATCGGGAACCGCGCGCTGGCGACATGCGAACTCCGCAAAGTCGCGCAGGAAGGGACCGACTTGCGGGTCGAGTTCGGCGTCGCCACGAGTGATCGCAACAAACGACTTGTTGATCGCGATGTCGGCGACCGCTCCTGTCGTGCCACCACACATGAGGACGATCTGCAGGATCAGTCGGGCCAACGGTGTTCGACGCACCGACACGGGATCGCCTTCACCGGCGGACTTGGCGGCCAGCTGCTTTCGCATCGCGGCCTTTGTCGCCTCGTGGTATTCGGAGGTCGGATCCTGCAATGCCCTGGCAACGGCATCGGCCATCGCAATGTCGGCTTCCCAATCCTCGATGACATAGAGACCGCCCGGACGGACATGCGGGAACAGCGCCTCGAACGACGCGACAGTGAAATCGTAGTAATGCGATGCGTCGTCGATCACGAGATCGAGGGGCTCATCACCAAACTCTTCGGCCATGATCTCGTGAAGACGTCCTCGATCGGCCTGATCGACACCGTAGTAGGGGCGAACCGAGTCCGAGAGCGAGCGCGAAACGATGAACTCCTCGAGGGCGGCGAGGGGCTCGGACTCGTTGTCAATCGCAACCAGGCGTCGCGGTTCGGCCCAGAGCGCAAGCAACGCGGTGCTCCCGCCCTCGGCGATACCGAGCTCGAAAATATTGCCGCCCGAGGCATCGGAAACCAGCCGGCGATAGCGGTCGATCAGCTCGGGAGGCTTGACGATGTAGAAGCGGTCGGCGCGCGAGTCGGGCACATAGCCAGAGACGAACTCGATGCCATCAACGGTGAAAGATTCACCGGAAAAGATCCGGTCCATCGTCCCCTGGCCGAAAGCCTCGTTGAGGAGCTGCAGGTTGTCGGGAGTCCGTTTGTCCATCCGCGCCGAGGGTACCTGGAGCCCTCGGGAGTGTCGATGTCAGCTTCGACTGCGGAACTGAGACTTGGAGCCGGCGCCGTCCTTGTTGAGGCGCTTGGAGAGATGCAGTCCTTCGAGCACCAGCTCGATGGCACTGGCGATCATCGCCGGCGATTCGGCATCGCCGGGGTCCTCTTCCGACAGCAGCGCCTTGACCGGCACCTGCAGAGCGGGGATCGACTCGAGCATTGCGGCGTAGGCATCGTCGGTCACGTCTTCACCGACGTCGATCACCACGTCGCCTTCGAATGCATCGACGACGCCACGGTGCGAGTCGGGCGGAACGCGATCCTTGAAGACCGCAAGTACGGCAGCTCGCACGAGGCTCTCGAGGATCTCGCCGTCGCGGCCCTCGTCGAGCGTCTCGATCTCGATCTTGCCCGAGGTCGATGCGGGCAGCGCGTCGAGGTCGACGATGCGGGGGACGACATTGGTCGCGCCTGACCGCAGCGAGCGACGCACGGCGTTCGCAACCATCACCTCGGTGTTGGAGATGGACAGCCGCACCGACACACCGGAGCGCTGATTGATGTGCTGACTCGCACGGGCCGCGAAGCTCAGGTTGGCGCAAACCTCGGTCATGAACGAGGGCACGGCAACGTTGAGGCCGTCGGCCGAAGCCAGGTCGGCCTCCTGTTCGATGATCGCGACCTCGGTCTCGACGTCGAGCGGGTAGTGGGTGCGGATCTGCGAGCCGAAGCGGTCCTTGAGCGGCGTGATGAGGCGACCGCGGTTGGTGTAGTCCTCGGGGTTCGCCGAGGCGACGAGGATGACGTCGAGCGGCAACCGAACCTTGTGACCGCGGATCTGGACGTCGCGTTCCTCGAGCACGTTGAGCAGACCGACCTGGATGCGCTCGGCGAGATCGGGCAGCTCGTTCATCGCGAAGATGCCGCGATTGGTGCGCGGCACGAGGCCGTAGTGGAGCACCAGCTCGTCGGAGAGATAACGCCCTTCGGCGATCTTGATCGGGTCGACCTCGCCGATCAGGTCGGCGATGGCGGTGTCGGGTGTGGCGAGCTTCTCGCCGAAACGGTCGTCGCGGTGGACCCAGGTGATCGGCGTTGCATCGCCCAGCTCGTCGACCAGGTCGCGGGCGTGCTTCGAGATCGGGGCATACGGGTCATCGTTGATCTCGGAGCCCGCAACGATCGGCATCCACTCGTCGAGCAATCCGGTGAGGCCGCGGATCATGCGGGTCTTCGCCTGGCCACGTTCGCCGAGGAAGATGATGTCGTGACCAGCGAGCAGGGCGTTTTCGAGTTGCGGCGTGACGGTGTTCTCGTAGCCGAGCACCTCCGGGAAGAGCGGCTCACCGGATCGAATCCGGGCGATGGCGTTGCGCCGGATCTCCTTGCGGATCGGCGTGGACTCCCATCCACTCTCGCGGAGGGCAGCAAGGGTCTCTGGTCTCGACATGGCGGCGACCCTACACACCCGTGAGCGCCTGAGCGAAGAGGCAGTGCGGAGGGCGCCGAGCGAGAACGAGACGGGCTACACGGCTACCCTCACCCGATGGAACTGTCGGGCGCATGGCGAGCTGCAGCGGCCACAGAAGAGCTTCGGCGAACGTTTCACGAACCCGAACTCGACGACCGAGGCTGGGCCGAGGTCGAAGTCCCCGGTCATTGGTCGAGCACCCCCGGACTGGAAGCCAGCCGGTCGGTGCTTCATCGCACGTCGTTCTCGCTCGCACCGGCAGAAGAGGGACGCCGCCGCTTCCTCTGCTTCGATGGCATCGCCCAACAGGGCGACGTCTGGCTCGACGGCGGCTACGTCGGCGACACCGACGGCTACTTCGTCCCCCACCGCTTCGAGGTGACCGACCTCCTCGGTGACCGAACCGACCACGTCCTCGGGGTGGATGTGAACTGCGCGCGGTTCAGTGATCCCGACAACCGCTCATCGCTCATGGGCGCACTCGACGATCCGGAGCTCTCCGGCGCGGCCGGCGAGAACCCCGGAGGCATCTGGCGAGGCGTGCGCATCCACGAGACCGGGCCGATCGCCATCCGCTACTTCCGGTCGGTCTGCCTCGACGCGAACCCGAGTCGTGCACGACTCTCCATGCGCTGCGTGTTCGATTCCCCCGACGGCGGCAGTGTGGTCCTCCGCACCCGAGTGGCCGGGCACGAACACGAGCAGACCCACTCTGCTGCAGCGGGCGAGAACCGGGTCGAGTGGACTTTCGACGTACCCGCCCCGGAACTCTGGTGGCCCCACAGCCTCGGCGATCAATCGCTCCACGATCTGCGTTGCGATGTGATGGTCGCCGACGAGATCCACGACTCCCGCGAGGTCCGCGTCGGCTTTCGCACGGTTGCCTTCAAGAACTGGGTGCTTCGCGTCAACGGGGAGCCGCTGTTTCTCAAGGGTGCCGGAATGTTGCCGACCACCCCGCGTCCCGGTGACGCGACCGAGCAACAAGTACGAGGCGATGTGGGTGCCGCGGTGGAGGCCGGTCTCGACTTCATCCGGGTGATCGCCCATATCGCTCGCCCGGAGCTCTACGCCGCAGCCGATGAGGCAGGTCTGCTCATCTGGCAGGAGCTGCCCCTCCGTGGGGTCATGGCGAGAGGCGTCCGAGGGCAAGCGACCCGCCAGGCCCGCGAGGCAGTGGACCTGCTCGGCCACCATCCGTCCGTCGCCGTGTGGTGTGTGCACGACGAGCCGTTCCGCCGCCCCGAGGTGGCAACCGCGACACCGCCCGTGATCGGCCAACAGGCCCCCTCCTGGAACCGCGACGTCCTCGACCGATCAGTGCGGCGAACCCTCACGCGAACCGACGGCAGTCGTCCCGTCATTCTTCACACCGATGTGCCGCCACACTTTCCTTCACTCGATGGAACCACCAGCCACCTCTGGTTCGGCTGGCATGACGGTCGAGCCGCCGACCTCGCCGGTGCCGTGGCCCGCGTTCCGCGCATGGGTCGTTTCGTCACGGCGTTCGGTGCTGCCTCGATCGACCCCGATGCCGACGTGC
>CALKOE010000128.1 GCA_938091985.1 uncultured Acidimicrobiales bacterium
CGGCTCACGGTGCCGGCTCCGCCTGCGGCAAGAATCTCTCGACGGAGACGTCGTCGACGATGGGGGAGCAGCGCCGCAGCAACTACGCGTTGCTCGCTCCCGACAAGGAGTCGTTCATCGCGCTCGTCACAGAGGGACAGCCCCCAGCTCCCGACTACTTCGTCTACGACGCAGTGCTCAACCGGGAAGACCGGCCGCTGCTCGACGAAACGGCGCGACCCGCAGCACTGGACCTCGACGCAGCCGAGCAACACCACTGCGATGGCGCGATGATCATCGACGGCCGAGATCCCGAGAGTTTCGCTCTCGGCCACCTCGCCGATTCGATCAACGTCGGCCTCAGCGGCCGCTACGCGGAGTTCGCGGGCTCTGTCGTTCCCTCCGATGTCGACATCGTTCTGGTGGTCGACGACGGTTTCGAGATCGAAGCCAAGAACCGCTTGGCCCGAATCGGTTTCGATCGGGTCGTGGGCTATCTCGACCAGCCGCTGGCGGTCATGGCCCTCAACCCGGAGAAAGTGCAGCGCGCCTCTCGTATGACGGCGACCGAGTTCGAAGCCCGCCGCGGTGATATCGAGGGCCTGCAGCTCGTCGACATCCGAAACCCGGGAGAGTTCGCGCTCGGCTCGATCGACGGCGCCGAGTCACTCCCGGTGGGACAGCTCCCGGGGCGGATCGAAGAACTCGACCCTCAGCGCCCCACCGTGGTGTTCTGCGCCGGGGGCTACCGGTCATCCGTCGGTGCCAGCGTGTTGCGCCAGGCCGGGTTCGACGATGTGAGCGACATCCTCGGCGGCTACGGCGCCTGGAGCGAGTTGGCCCCCGCCGCAAGCTGACGCTCGTCGCTGGGACGTTCTGCCCGATTGCAGACGCAGACGGCGGAGCAACGTGCGACCGGGCCCGCTGAGGGCCAGACTGCCGCATGGCATTCGGGCAGAGCGCGGGTCCTTCCGCATCAGGTCGGCAGGTGAAAGATCTGCTCGAGCTGCTGAACAACGCTGGCCACGCCGATTTCCGCGATGCGCGGGGCCCGATGGGGTTCAGCCAGCGCCAGGCCGGAGGCAAGTTCACCGCCGACGAAGCTGCAGAGTTCATCGACCAGCTCCAAACCGCCGAGTACGAGGCGTCGCTGGCTGAAGAGGCGCCAAAGAAGACGGCGAAGAAAGCTGCCGCCAAGAAGGCACCGAAGGCTGCGGCTGAGAAACCCGTGAAGGCAGCCGATGCCGAACCAGAACCGATGACCGAGAGTGAGCGGGCCGTACGTACCGCGTCGACGAAGTCGCTCGTGCTCGAGGTGCGGCGGCGGGGTTGGATCGTCACAAAGCCCAAGTAGGTGCTGGTTGCAGCACCAGTGCCGATGGGCGTTGGCGTGCACCGCTTGGCTACATTCGCCCCGGTGGGGGTGCTCGGATGCGCGGACCGCTCCCGACTGCCCGCAACCCGTGCCAGGACTCCTCATGCCCGACCCGACATTGCTGCGATCTGCCTTGGGCCTTCGCGAGGTGATCGAGGAGTATGCCGACGAGACCGAGGCGCAATGCACCATGGCCCAGCCAGTGGTGGACGCGATCGATGCGACTGGACTGTTTCGCGTCAGCATTCCCGAGGAGATCGGCGGGCTCGAGGCTGATGTGGAGACCGTGGCGGCCGTGTGCGAAGCAATCTCGTTCGCCGACGGTGCGACCGGGTGGGCGTTCACACAGAACGCGATCACCGGCGCATACCTCTCCTATGTCGAGCCGGAGAGCGCGAAGCCATTTGCCGCGGTTCGAGCGGGCGCTGGTCATTTCGCGCCACTCGGTGTCGCCCACGAAGAAGATGGCGGCTACCGGGTCTCGGGCAACTGGCAGTTTGCGAGCGGCTCCGGGCACGCGGAGTTCATGGGTGGTGCTGCGCTGATCATGCGGGACGGAGAGATCGCCTCGATGGGTGACGACGGCAAGCTCCCGATCGTCGGGTTCTTCGTGCCCGCCGAACGTGCGGTGCTGAAGGGGAACTGGGACACCATGGGGCTGCGAGGCACGGGAAGCTTCGACTACGAGATTCCCGAGACCTTCGTGGAGGCCGGGGCCACGTGGAACATCACCATGGGCTTCGCGCCGCACCAGAGCGGGGGCCCGGCCTACGCGCTCGGGCCTCAGGCGTACGGCAGCATCGGATCGTGTGCATGGGCGCTTGGCGTGGCCTCCCGGGCCATGCACGAGATCGCCGAGATCGCGAAGGCAGGTCGAGCCCGGCTCGGCTCGCCCCCGATGAAGGAGCAGGCGGAGTTCCAGCGAGACTTCGGCTTTCATCAGACGGCGATCGAGGCCGCCCGCATCCAGCTTCTGGCGGTCTACAACGATGCCGTCGACCTCATCGCCGGCGGCGGTCCCGACGACGACTGCCAGACAGCCGTGCGTCGATCCAAGGCGCATGCCAACTACATCGTGAAACACGTGGCGAAGGCCGCAACCGTCTTCGCCTGGGAGGCCTCGGGAAGTGCCGGGATGCGCAACCCCAGCCGTCTGCAGCGCTGCTTTCGAGACATGCAGATCGGCGCCGGCCACATGGTCTTCGATGACCGCTTCTATTGCGAAGCCGCAAAGCCCGCCCTGGGCGTCGAGCTGTCACCGTTCTAGAACCAACGAAGAGGGGAAACGAGAAACATGGCGAGTCTGAGCGAGCAGAACAAGGCAACCGTCCAGAGGATGTGGACCGCACTCAGCGAGTTCGACTTCGACACCCTGAAGAGCTGCCTTCATCCAGACGTGCACTACGAAGACGTGCCGACCCCCGACGCCGGCGCGTACGGACCCGAGAATGTGGTCGGTCGCCTGTCGGTCGCGTGGGATCACATCACCGAGCAGATCCAGACGACCCACCGGATTGCTGCCGACGGCGACATCGTCTTCCTCGATCACACCGAGAAGTGGATCTTCAAGACAGGTGAGACCGTCGAGCACCAGTTCGCCACCATGCACGAGTTGAAGGACGGCCAGATCATCAAGTGGAGCGACTTCTGGGACGTCAACAACTTCGTTGGCCAGTTCCCCGCTTCGTTCCTCGAGATCATGGCCGCGAACCACGGCGCTGACTTCACGACGTGACGACGCCACCTCCCATGGTCCCCTTCGAGCTCGCCGACCTGTTCCGACCAGAGCTGACCGAACTCAACCGGCTCTGCGCGAGGGCACCGCTGGAACCGTTCGACTCTGCGGGCGAGGCGCGTTCTGGGGCCAGCTCTCCCTGGCAGCGCAGCCTCGACGGGGAGTGGAAGTTTCGGCTGGTCGACGCGCCGTCTGCGGCGCCGGCCCGATGGATGACACCGGCCACGAAGGACGCCTCGTGGCGCTCGATCAGCGTGCCGGGCGTCTGGACCCGCCAAGGAACCGGTGACCTGCCGCACTACACCAACGTGCAGATGCCGTGGGCCGACCTGCATCCGCCCGAGTCGCCCGTCGCCAATCCCACCGGTCTCTACCGAACGACCTTCTCGGTGCCTCGGAACTGGCGAGGCCGCGATGTGGTCGTCCACTTGGGTGCCGCTGAAAGTCTCGCTGTGGTGTGGTGCAACGGCGCGTTCGTGGGCATGGGGAAGGACTCACGGCTGCCATCGGAGTTCGACCTCACTCCTCACCTCGTGGCAGGCACGAATCTGCTCGCCGTGATGGTCGTGCGTTACTGCGATGCCACTTGGATCGAGGACCAGGACCACTGGTTCCATGCCGGCATCCACCGGTCGGTTCACCTCGAGGCGCGTTCTCGGTCACGTATCGATGACCTCATCGTCGAGGCCGACTTCGATCCGTTGGACCGCACCGGCACCCTGACGGTGACTGCAGCGACGCTCGGCGATGCCGGGGCCGAGGTGCGCGTCGCCGTTGAGACCGTCGGCGGTCGTCGCCTGGGCCGAGCGGTCTGCGCACCGATCAATCGCTTCGCGCCGACCAACGCCTACGAGGAATACGTTCAGGGCGCGACCTACAAGGGTGACCAGGCCATCGTCGAGTTCTCAGATCTCGACGTCACGCCGTGGTCGGCCGAGGATCCGAATCGGTACCGAGTCGTGACCGAGTTGCTCGCCGCTGACGGATCCGTGATCGAAGCGCACGCGACGGTCACCGGATTCCGGCGAGTCGAGATCGCCGACCGACAACTCCTTGTCAACGGCGCACCCATCACGATCTATGGCGTCAATCGCCACGACCATCATCACGAGAACGGCAAGACGGCGTCGCTCGACGACATGCGGGCCGATCTGGTCTCGATGAAGCGGCACAACATCAATGCGGTGCGCACGGCGCACTATCCCAACGATCACCGCCTTCTGGATCTCTGCGACGAACTCGGGCTCTATGTGGTCGACGAGGCCAATGTCGAGTCTCACGCCCGGATGGCGCAGATGGCCGCCGACCCCGGCTACACCCGCGCGATCGTCGACCGGGCTCGCCGCATGGTGCTTCGTGACCGCAACCATCCGAGCATCATCGGCTGGTCGCTCGGCAACGAAGCGGGCAACGGTGTGGCGTTCGATGCCGCGGCGGCGTGGGTCCGAAAGACCGACCCGTCGCGCTTCGTCCAATACGAGGGCGCCATCTTCCATCGCTTCTCTCATCTGGCCCCGAGGGGTGCACGCACCGAGGCACCCTCTCGCTCGGAACGCCTGGTCACCGACGTCGTCAACCCGATGTACACCGAGATCCACGAGATCGTGGAGTGGGCTGAATGGGCGGAACGCACCGGCGAAGACGACCGCCCGTTGATCCTGTGCGAGTTCTCCCACGCGATGGGCAACTCCAACGGCTCGATCTCGGAATATGTCGATGCGTTCCACGCCCACCGCGCACTCGGGGGCGGGTTCGTGTGGGACTGGCGCGATCAGGGGCTCGCTGAAACCGACGCCGACGGCCGCTTCTACTGGGCCTACGGCGGGCACTTCGGAGAGGAGCGCCACGACTCGAACTTCTGCATCAACGGGCTCGTGGGCCCTGATGGCCAACCGAACCCAGGGCTGCGCGAATACCAGTGGGCGATCCGGCCGGTGGCGGTCGAGCCCGTGAAGGGCAAGCGGGTTCGCATCACGAACCGGCGCTCGTTCTTGCCGATTGGCGACCTACAACTGACGTGGACGGTTCGAGAAGACGGCGCAGAGGTGGAGTCGGGCACGCTCGACGTCGACCTCGCAGCCAGCGCATCGACGACGCTTTCGATCCCGGCGACACACCGTGTGCGGCGCGGCGTCGAGACGCATCTCTCGTTCGAGTGGCGAACCCGTCGAGCCTCGGCGTGGGCCCCTCGGGGCCACGTCGTCTCCTGGGATCAGATCGAACTCAGCCCCGAGCCGGTCCCTTCCCGTTCGCCCCGACGCCCCTCTGAGGGCCGGGTCGAGATCGCCGACGGCTCGATCGCCGGTGTCTGGCTGGGTTCGCAGCAAGTGGTGCTCGGCGACGTGAGCGCAACCCTGTGGCGGGCCCCGGTCGACAACGATGGGTCGCTGCATCGCAGCCAGCCGGGCGGACGAGCCGTGCCCCGCTGGCTCAAGCTGGGACTCGACCGACCCGAACACGTCACCGACTCAGTGAAGGTCGCCCGTGACGGCA
>CALKOE010000129.1 GCA_938091985.1 uncultured Acidimicrobiales bacterium
CAGGTCGTAGGTGTAGTCGACTCCGTTGGCTCCGGTGACCTCGACGCGCAACGCGAGCGTCTCTCCGTCGTCTTCCTGGGCACGGATGTCGAGCACAGTGGCACGGGCCGCGTCGGTCACGATGAGGACCTCGCCGGCGCCGCTCTCGGTCTCGGGAGTGACGGTGTCAGTCATGGCTTGCAGGGTACCGAAATCGCCCCGTCATCGGTCTTCGAGTTCCTCGCTGAGTTCGAGCCACAGTTCCTCGGTCGCCGCCACTTCAGCGTCGCATGCGGCGATCGACTCGCCGACTTCTGCGAGGCGAACATGATCGGTACCGGCCTCGGCCAGGTCGATGTCGAGCCGGGCCCGCCGCTTCTCGAGCTTCGCCATGAGTTTCTCGGCCGCCTTGAGCTCGTGGCGGACCGAACTATGGCTCCGCCCGACCGCCGGCCGCACCTTCTTCGGCTCACGCTCGGTTGCCGACGTGGCCACACTGCCGCGGTTTCCTGTCGTCCGGCGATCCTTCAGCCATTGCTCGTAGCCGCCGGGCCATCTTTGCGCCCGCTGGTTGTCGATCACCAGCACGTCATCGACGGTTCGGTCGAGGAAGGTCCGGTCGTGGCTGACAATGATGACGGCACCGGGCCAGCCATCGAGGAAGTCCTCGAGCGCGCGCAACGTGTCGAGATCGAGATCGTTGGTCGGCTCGTCGAGAAGCAACACGTTGGGCTTGTCGGCCAAGGTGAGCACCAGCTGGATCCTCCGGCGTTCACCGCCCGAAAGAAGCTCGATCGGCGACCGCTGGGTGTCGCTGTCGAACCAGAAACGCTCGAGGAGCGCGATGTCCCACCAATCGGGCTCGGCGCCCTCGCCCGCCATCAGGTCACGCACACGCGCCGTGGGCGGCAGGTCTCGGCCTCGTTGGTCGTGCAGCGCCACGTCTGCCGTCGGACCGACCACCCTTCGCCCGCTGAGCGGATCTCGCCGTCCGGCCAAGACCTCGAGCAGCGTCGACTTGCCGCTGCCGTTGGCTCCGACGATCCCGAGCCGTTCGCGACGGTCGAGCAGGAGGTCGAGGCCTTCGACCAGCGGCTCGGTCCCCTCGAAGCCGACCGTCACGTCGTGGAGCTCGATCACCTGATCACCCAACCGAGGCGTGCCCTTGTGGAGCTGGGCGAGATCAAGATCTCCCTCGCGAGCGGCGGCCTGGGGCCCGCCTGCGATCAACACGTTGGCCCGCTCGATACGAGACCGACTCTTTCTGGTGCGGGCCTTTGCTCCACGGCGCAGCCAGGCCAGCTCTCGGCGAGCGAGATTCTGCCGAGTTGATTCGGATGCCGCGGCGCGCTCTTCGCGGGCGGCACGACCCTCGAGGTATCCCGAGTATCCGCCGTCGTGGAGATACGACGTGCCGCGGTCCAGTTCGAGAATCCGCGTCGTGAGGGAGTCGAGGACCATCCGGTCGTGGGTGACGAGCACAAGCCCGCCTCGGAAGGAGGCGAGCTCGCTCTCGAGCCATTCGATCGCATCGACGTCGAGATGGTTCGTGGGCTCATCGAGTACGAGCAGTTCGGCATCGGCCACGACTGCTTGGGCGAGCGCGACGCGCTTCTCCTGACCTCCGGAGAGTTGGTCGGTCGGGCGATCCATCAGGTCTCCCACGCCCAGACGGTCGAGCGCAGCCTCGCCACGCCAACCGGCACCCACTGCTTCGCGAACCGTGCCCGGCTGGAGCGATGTCACCTGGTCGACCACAGCGATCGAGACATTGCGGCCTCGCCGAATCGTCCCGCCCTCGGGCTCACGGGTTCCGGCGATGACCGAAAGCAGGGTGGACTTGCCGGTACCGTTGATGCCCACCACACCCAGTCGGTCGCCGGCCGACACCGTCACAGAGACGTCGCTGAAGAGCGGTCGGTTCGGACGGCTCATGCTCACACGCTCGATGTCGACGAGGATCACGTGGCGCAGACTATTCCCCCCACTCCAAAGCCCCCCTCCGCGAGACACGATCACCATCCGGTGATTGCTGCGCTTCATGCGCGAGACGAGTGGGTCCCCCGCCCGTTCACCCGAGCAATCAGCGCCGTCAGTCGAGGTACTCGCGCTGTTGCCGACCAGGTCAACCCGCGTGAAGCCCAGTGGCACCAGATCTCCGAATCCGCGATCAGAGGCAACCAGCCACTGTGGGTCGTGCTCGGCGACTCGATCGCGCAAGGTGTCGGCGCGACCTCGATCAATCGCAGCTGGGTCGCTCGGATCGCGGGAGCACTCGCCGCCGATGGAAGGCCGCACGGCATCGTCAACCTCAGTCGGTCGGGGGCGCGCAGCCGCCACGTGTTGCATCACCAGCTCCCGCTGCTCGAACACCTCCGCCACGAACCGAACCTGATCACGTGTGGGGTCGGGTCCAACGACCTCATGCGAAACCCGCACCCGCCGTCGGTCTCTGCGCGAGTCAACGAGCTGATCGACGTGCTCCCGTCGGAGACCATCATCTCGACGCTCCCGGCACCGGCCGCCAGCCCGTCGGGGCGCTGGGTCAACCGCTCGGTCAGGCGTTCGGCAGAAGTGCGCGGCATGGCCGTCGCCGACGTGGTGCCCCATCTCGTGACCGGCCGTCGAGGGTGGGCATCAGATCGCTTCCACCCGAGCGACGACGGCTACGGCGCCTGGGTGAATGCCT
>CALKOE010000130.1 GCA_938091985.1 uncultured Acidimicrobiales bacterium
CTGACCTTCACGATGCACCGACGCGAGCACGTCACCGCGGTCCCACGGCACGACCAGTTCGGCCAACTCGGTCATCGACCGCACTCGGTCGCCGATCGTGGCGAGCAGCAGATCGAGATTCTCGCCCGAGTGAGCCGACACCGCGACCGAACCCTCGTAGCGGGCCGCCATCCTCGCCGAGCCCTCACCCTGGTCGGACTTGTTGAAGACCATCAGTTGGGGAAGGTCGCCTGCCCCGATCTCTTCGAGCACGTAGCGAACCGCGGCGATGGCTCCCTCCGGGTCGGGCCCGGATCCATCGACCACATGCACCAGCAAGTCGGCGTCTCGCACGACATCGAGGGTGGTCTTGAACGCGTCGACGAGCTGATGCGGAAGCTTGCGCACGAACCCGACCGTGTCGGTCGCGAAGATCGTCTCGCCGCCGGGCATGGCGAGCTTCCTCGTGGTGGCGTCGAGGGTGGCAAAAAGTCGATCCTCGACCAGCACGTCGGCATCGGTGAGCCGATTGAGCAGCGACGACTTGCCGGCGTTGGTGTAGCCGACCAGGGCCACCGCCCGGTTGCGGGTGCGGCTGCGGGCCTTCGACTGGGTCTGACGATGGGCCTGGACCTTCTTGAGATCGGCCTCGAGCTTGTGGACGCGCCGCACGAGACGACGGCGGTCGACCTCGAGCTGGGTCTCGCCGGGACCACGGGTGCCGATGCCGCCACCCTGTTGCGAGAGCTTGTTGCCCGACCCACGAAGTCGTGGCAACCGGTAGCGCAGTTGGGCGAGCTCGACCTGGGCCTTGCCTTCGAGCGTGCTTGCGTTCTGGGCGAAGATGTCGAGGATCACCGCCGTGCGATCGAGCGCAGAGCGCCCGAGAATCTTCTCGAGGTTGAACTGTTGGGCGGGTGTGAGCTCGTCGTCGAACACCACCGTGTCGCAGTCGATGCGCTCAGCGATCTCCTTGATCTCCTTGGCCTTGCCCGAGCCGATGAACGTGGCCGGGTCCGGCGACTGACGATTCTGGTGCACCCGTTCGACCGCATCGGCCCCGGCGGTGTCGACCAAGAGGGCGAGTTCGTCGAGCGACGCGTCGGTCTCTTCTGTGTCGCCCCCGTCACGAGTGACGCCCACGAGAATGATTCGCTCCCGAAATGTCCGCTCGATCAGCCCGCCGCTGGCACCGCCATAGTCGCCGAACGCACCGCGATGGCTTTCCTCTTCCTCGGCAACGATCTCGAACTCGTCGAGAGCGTCAAGATCGACAAGATCGTCAGAGGCCTCGATCTCGTTGTCCGGCCCATCGCCGGGATCAGGCATCGGGAACCTCAAAATCGGCGATGTGGGTCGCGGGACCGGTGAGCGTCAGCGGGCCGGCCAGGTCGACGAGTGCGTCGCCGCCGGGCATGCGGACAACCACCTTCGGGCCGACCAGATCCCAGTTGTGGAAGAGCTGCGCCGCGACCGTCGCTCCGGTGCCGCACGCCTTCGTGATGCCCGCGCCTCGTTCCCACACTCGAACCGTGAGTTCGTTGAACCCGGTCACCGCCACGAAGTGGACGTTGGCCCCCTCCTCGAAGTGTGCCTCGAGCGCCGGACCGGCCACCGCAAGATCCACCTCGAAGGGGTCATCGACTTCACAGACCACGTGGGGATTCCCGATGTCGCCGGTCTCCCATCGCTTGACCATGCCGACCGACGGCCCTACGGCATCCATCAGGTCATCGACATCAGGGTCGGGACCCGGGCAAACCACTCCCATGTCGACGGTGGCAACGACGGTGTTCTTGTCGTCGGTCGCCATGACCGAGCAGTGCCGCACGCCGGCGGGAGTGTCGACGTCGAGCTCCAGGTGAGGAACACCACGATTGATCGCGACCGCCTGGGCGAAACAGCGCAGGCCGTTGCCGCTCAACGCCGCGGGGCTGCCGTCGGAGTTGAGGAGCCGCATCACGACCTTGCGGTCGGGTCGCTCGATCCCGATGATGAGCCCGTCCGCGCCGATACCGGTGCGACGATCGCACAAGGCGACCGCACGATCCACCGCATCGAGAGGCAGGCTGTCGGTGAGCGTGACAATGAAGTCGTTGCCCAGACCGTGGTGCTTGGAGTAGCGGGCGCTCATGACCACCCATTGTCGCAGGTGGATGGCGTCACGCGCCGTCCTTTGCGAGAACGTCATCCCAAGTGGCGATGACCTCTGCCACCGTCGTCGGCATGTCGACCCAGTTCAGTCTCGGGTCTCGGCGGAACCAACGGTCCTGACGACGAGCGAATCGGCGGGTGCGCACAATGGCGGTTTCGAGTGCGGCGTCGAGGCTGGTGCGTCCCGCCAGGTGTTCGAGGAGCTCGCGATAGCCGAGCGCCTGTGCGGCCGTGTGGCTCGGACCGATCTCAGCGATGGCCCGCACCTCATCGAGGAACCCATCGGCCATCTGTTTGGCGTACCGAGCCTCGATGCGCTCGTTGAGCACCTCGCGGGGCCAGCGCAGGGCGATCTGGACGAACGGTGTCGGCCCGTAGTGCTCCATCCCGGGGCCAAACGAGCTGAACGGCCGTCCGCTCCCGAGCGTCACCTCGAGAGCTCTCATCACGCGGCGCCGATTGTTCGGTTCCATCCGAGCAGCGCCCACCGAGTCGAGCTCACTCAGGCGTCGGTGCAGCACGAGCGTGTCTGGCTCGAGGTCGAGCTCGGCGGCGATGTCGGGAAACTGACCGGGAAGCTCGAGGTCGTCGATCACTGACCGCAGATAGAGACCAGTGCCA
>CALKOE010000131.1 GCA_938091985.1 uncultured Acidimicrobiales bacterium
TGCGGTTGTGGGGTTCGTGCCGGCGGTGCAGTTCATGCGACGCCGGCGGCGCCTCATGCGTGTGGCCGCCGATCCGATCGGGCGAGGAGAGGTCGCATGGGACGATGCCCTCACGGCCCTCCGGCTGCTTGACCTGCACACGTCGCCGCACCAAACGCCCCACGAGTTCGCTTCGATCGTCGAGATGAGCAGACGAGAGCTCGGCCCGATTCGACTACTGGCGGACCGCATCACGGCGCTGCGCTACTCAGAGGGCGACGATGCAGTGGCCCACGCGATCGCTGCCCAAGACCTGGCCGCATCGATCGTGCGGAGCTGCCGGGATCAGGTCAGCAAGTCTCGGTTGATCGGGGATGCGCTCGACCCGCGGACGTTGCTGGCACCTGCTCCGGCGCCGCTGACCCTTCGCTGAGTCGAAGACGTTCGCTCAGTCGATGTCTTCGGGGCGCTGAAAGCGCTCGCGCATCCGTGAACCGGCGCCACCGAGCGCATCGCCGAGACCGCCACCGCGGAAGTTCTCCGTCATCTGCTCGAGACCGGCGCGGCCGAGCTTGCGGGCGTTGTTCTCGAACCACAGCAGGCTCGCGAGCATCAGCAGGAACCCACCGAAGGCCAGGATGAACGAGGTCGCGAGCAGCATGACCATCAACACGGCGCCAACCAGGAAGCCGGCGAAGGCCCACTTCAGGTTGCGGAACGCGTGGGTGTAGATCGTTGTTTGAGCGACCTCACGAGCGAGCGCGGGGTCGGACTCATACAAGTGATCTTCGATCTCGGTGAGGATGCGTTGTTCGTCCTCGGAAAGCGGCACCGACTTACTCCTCCAGCCCTGGCTTATGGCATCCAGTGTCGCACAGGGACAACCCTTGGACAACGCGCGGGTCGACACGGCGACAGATTTTCTGGTGGGCGGTAGGCGTCATTCGTCGTCCGTATCCGGCGCGGGCGAACTCGGGCCCCATTGCTGCTGCCCCACTTCGAACCGACGGAGGCCATCGCCCCTGCTGACGAGGGCGGCCGGGCCGATGGCGCTCGAGCCGAACTTGTCTCTGATTTCGTCCATGACCGAGTCGGCCTCGGTCCAGGCCGGCCCGGCGACTTCGTCGAGTGTCAGTTGGCGAACAGAGCCGTC
The DNA here is from genome assembly GCA_938091985.1 of uncultured Acidimicrobiales bacterium. GTDB lineage: Bacteria > Actinomycetota > Acidimicrobiia > Acidimicrobiales > Aldehydirespiratoraceae > JAJRXC01. The sequence continues at coordinate 1,133 of CALKOE010000131.1, forward strand.
GACAAGCTGCGACAAGCTGACGCCGAGCAAGCGGACGCCAGGGGTCGGATCGAGCTTGCGAAGCATCTGCTCGGCTTCGAGCGCGATCGCCCGGGCACCGTCGATCGGTTCGGGCACGGTGCTCGATCGCGTGATCGTCGTGAAGTCGGAAAAGCGCACCTTGATCGTGACGGTACGCCCCAGCACGGTGCCGCTCCGCAGACGGGCCGCGACGGCGTCGGCCATGCGCATCAGGTGCGGCCTGAGGTCTTCGTGGGTGCACAAGTCGCGGGCGAAGGTCTCTTCGTGGCCGATCGACTTCAGCTCCTGTCCAGTGATGACCGGGCGATCGTCGCGGCCATTGGCGAGCGCGTGAAGGTGGGCGCCGGCCGCCTTCCCGATGCTCGCCTCGATCCAACGACGGGGTTGGGCCGCAAGGTCGCCCACCGTCTCGATTCCAAGGCTGGAGAGTTTCCGACCAGTCGCCGGGCCGACCCCCCACAGCTCACGCACCTGCATCGGGTGGAGAAACTCGAGCTCCCCACCGACCGGCACCGCGTGGACGCCAGTCCCGAAGATCGGCCCCGAGGGCGATGCCTTCGGCTTTGCCCGTTCGGTCGCGAGCTTGGCGAGAAACTTGTTGGTCGCGACGCCCACCGAGCATGTCAGCCCCTGTTCGGCGAGCACTCGGTCACGGATCTCCGCCGCGATTTCGGGGGCGCGATCCTCACCGTGGAGGGCGCCTCTCACGTCGAGAAAGGCCTCGTCGAGCGACAACGGTTCGACCAACGGCGTGACATCGCGAAGGATCGCCATCACGTGTCCGCTCACCTCGCCGTAGTGGGGGTGGTCTCCGGGGAGAAACACGGCGTGAGGGCAGAGCCGCCGTGCTCTTGTCGACGGCATCGCCGAGTGGATCCCGAACACGCGCGCCTCATAGCTCGCTGCGGCGACAACGCCTCGGTCGCCGGTGCCACCGACGACCACGGGCTGGCCCTTCAGTTCCGGGCGTCGACGAAGCTCCACCGACGCGAAGAAGGCGTCCATGTCGACATGGATGAATCCGAGCGTGCCGTCGGGGGGACGACCCGCGGTACTCATCGGACCACGCGCTCCGACGTCATCTCAGCCGGGCTTCGTCCGAGCGCCCGGTATTCGAAGTGGCGGCTTTCGGACCAGGCGCCCGACATCCAATCTCGAACCGGGTCGGCGATCCAGGGCGGGCTGGTCTCGAGGTGACGGTCGATCGTCGCATTGTCGAGGAAGTGGGCCTCCACCACGATTCCGTCGGGATCGTCGATCTCGATCGCGCCGCCGAAGTCAGCCGCGAGGTGAACCTCCACCTCGAGATGCATCTCGAGGTCCACGAACAGCACCTCGGTCGTCCAGCACAACCGGGACCACGCCGCGACGGCGATTCCCGTTTCCTCTTGGACCTCACGGGTGAGCGCAGTGAGCATCGTCTCCCCCTCGTCGACGACGCCGCCGGGAGGAGACCAGTCGATGCGTCCATCACGTCGGCGGTTGGCAACCAACAAGAGGCCATCGTGATTCGTGATGAGCCCCCCGGCAACCTTCCATTGACGCATGCGTCAAGCATGCCAGTCGCGGACAGGCGGCGCGACGTCAGCTGTCGGTGTTGAGCTCCACTGCACCGCCGTTGCCCAGATCAGTGGGCACCGGTCGTTCTTGGATGGCGGCGGTGGCGATCGCGGTGTCCACGTCAGGGGCCGGAGCCGGGTCGTCTGAGTGCGCCACCAGGAGCAGCGTGCCGACGGCAGTCGCAGCGATCACGACACCGACCAGTGGGAGCACGAGCTGGCGACGGATTCGTCGCTGATCAGCGATGACATCTTCTGTGGAACCGATGAGGCGCTCGAGCCGATGCTCGACGTCCAGAGATGCCAGGGAAAGTGACGTCGACAACACATCGATGTCGACATCACGCAGGGGCAGCGAGCTCCCGACGGGAAGCTCGCGAAGCCGATACACGAGCGACAGGTAGCGGGTGAGGATCGCATCAGGTCCGTAGGACGAGTCGACCTCGACGCCGTCGTGATTCACGGCGATGCGGCCTTCGTCGAGATCGATGACCAGCTGCGACCGAGCCGGCACCAACGTGGCATCGTCGACCCCGTAGGAAGCGAGGAGCGCAGTCAGCGTCGCTTCGTCGAGATCACGGCGGCCGTGCTCGATGTCGTCGAGTTCGACTACGGAGAGACCCGAGCTGACTGTGAGTTCACGCAGCTCTTGACCGGCACCTTGTCGAGCGTTGCGCAGGAGCGCACCGAGCCGACGCGGCGGGACGAGCGAGGTTGTCGGGGCCATACCCCACAAATCGGCACTCAGCGGCGAAATCTGAGCATGCGATCGCGCACACCCCACCAGGTCACCAGCACCAACGCCTCGACCACGATGCGACTCGACATCTTCGAGGTACCTCTGGCCCGATCGATGAACTGGATCGGCACCTCTTTCACCTGTCCGCCAGTCTGCAACACGCGGTGGGCCATCTCGATCTGAAATCCGTAGCCATCGGCCCGCACGGTCTGGAAATCGATCTCGGCGAGTGCCGGAGAGGCGTAGGCCCGGAACCCGCTCGTCGCGTCACTCACGCCGATGCCGAGAATCGCCGAGGCGTAGCGGTTGCCCCATTTGGAGAGCGCTCGGCGGTACCAGGACCACTCAGGAATCGAGCCACCGGGCACGTAGCGGCTGCCGATGGCCAGATCGGCACCGGCCTCGACCGCGGCCAGCAGTGACGGCAGGGCCGCCGGATCGTGCTGGAGATCACTGTCCATCTCGACCATCACGTCGAACCCGTTGAGAAGCCCATGACGAAAGCCGTCGCGGTAGGCCGACCCGAGCCCGGATTTCGACGGCCGACGCATGACCTCGACGTTGCCGATCTCATCGCACATCGCCTCTGCGAGATCAGCGGTGCCATCAGGCGAACCGTCGTCCACGACGAGCACGCTCGCGTCGGGCGCGGCAGCACGAAGTCGGCGAAGCACCTCTTCGATGTTCGCCGCCTCGTCGAATGTCGGAAGAACAACCAGGGCACGCACCGCTCGGCACTCTAGAGGCCGCGCCGCCTCGGTCACGCGCTTCTCGCGTCGGTAGGCTGCGAAACGTGGCTGCATCGTC
>CALKOE010000132.1 GCA_938091985.1 uncultured Acidimicrobiales bacterium
TCACCCCACCCACCGACTCGGCCGATTGGCTCGGGCTCACCGAAGCTCCGTTGCCCGTCGGCTCCGCCGCAGACTGGGCCGTCTTGCCGAGCTGTGGTGCCGTGGTGCTCTTCAACGGGACGGCGCGCGATCATGCGCCCGGCCGCGACGGGGTCGAGCAACTGGAGTATGAGGCCTACGAAGAACATGTGGTTCCTCGGCTCGCCGACATCGCAGCGTCCATGCGTGACCAATGGCCGACGCTCGGTCGGATCGCGCTCCTGCATCGCATCGGTCTGGTTCCGGTGGGTGAGTCTTCGGTCGTCGTCGTGGCCTCGTCCCCGCACCGGCCCGAATCCTTCGCCGCTGCTCGCTTCGGCATCGACACGCTGAAGGCCTCGGTGCCGATCTGGAAGCGTGAGCGCTGGAAGGACGGCGAATCATGGGGACTCGAGGCCCAGCACATCACCGACGTGGCACCGGCTTCCGACACTGGCGGCTCTGAGACTGGGAACAACGAATGAGCACAGCGGCCGCCTTCTTGATCATTGCGGTGCTTGCCGCGGTGGTGGGATCCCTGATCCTTTACTTCGGACATCGCGTCCGGCAGCCGGCCCCGCCGGACTTCCAGGAACAGCTCCGAGCGATCGCTCCTCGGCACCCAAAAGGGACGGCCGAGCAACCGAGCGGTATCGTTCCTCTTGACTCCGGTCCTGAAGAGGAGCACTGACCCCTGGCACGAGACCTAGCGATTGATCTGGGTACGGCGAACACGCTCGTCTACGCCCGCGGTGAAGGCATCGTCTTGAACGAGCCTTCCGTGATCGCGCTCAACAGTCGCAACGGCGAAGTCTTGGCGATGGGTCACGAAGCCTGGCAGATGATCGGCCGTACCCCGAGCTACATCGTTGCGGTCCGTCCGCTGCGAAAAGGTGCGATCACCGACTTCGATGTCACCCAGCGCATGATCCGCCTTCTGCTGCAGCGGGTCGGCGTGAGTCGGCTCAACCGGCCGCGGGTCGTGATTTGTGTGCCGTCCGCGATCACTGCGGTCGAGCGCCGAGCGGTCACCGAGGCCGCGAAGCGCGCCGGCGCAGCCGATGCCCGACTCATCGAGCAGCCGGTGGCAGCGGCGATCGGCGCCGACCTGCCGATCAACGAACCGATCGGCAATATGGTGATCGACATCGGTGGTGGCACCACCGAGACCGCGCTGATCTCGCTGGGTGGCGTCGTGGCGCTCGAGGCGGTCCGAGTCGGATCATTCGACATCGACAACGCCATTCAGGGTTATGTCCGCCGTGAGTACGGCATCGCCGTCGGTGAGCGCACTGCCGAGGAAATCAAGATCGTGTTGGGCTCCGCCGATCCGACCTCCGACGAGGTCAACGCCGAGGTGCGGGGTCGTGAGCTGATGAGCGGCCTGCCGAAGACTGTCGTGTTGACACCGGGTGAGATTCGCGAAGCAATCGATGAGCCGGTCACCGCCATGGTCGATTCGGTTCTCTCGTGTCTCGCCCAGGCGCCGCCCGAGCTCGCGCAAGATCTCATCGTCCAGGGCATCCACTTGGTCGGCGGCGGAGGGATGCTGAAGGGCATGGACTCACGCCTGTCGCGAGAGGCCGAGGTGCAGGTTCGGCTCGTCGATGCGCCGCTCGAGGCTGTCGCCTATGGAGCCGGTCGAGTCATCGAACACTACGAGTCGGTGCAAGCGATGTTCATGGAGGGCGGGAGTTCCTCCCGTCGCTGAGCGGACTCTGGCCCCGTAGAGGAGCCGCTCAGTCCTCGTCGTCTTCTGGGCCGAGGAGTTCTTCGACCGCATCACGGACCTGTCGGTCGCGGTCGGTGCGGGCTCGGACCCACGCAGCATCGACGTCGGGGCCCTCGAACGCGACGAGTGAGATCACCGCTCGTCGACGGATCGCGGGCTTGTCGGTGGTAGCGGCCAAGACCGCTGGGAGCCCGCGCTCGTCGCCGATGGCACCGAGTGCCGCGACCGCTGCTTCGCGAGCAAGTGGATCGTCGTGGTCGCCGGCGACCGCAATGAGCGCGTCGATGGTGGCCACAGAGGGGTCAGCGCGCTCGCCCAGCGCCCACGCGGCCGACTCCACGACCATCGGGTCGGGGTCGGAGAGCAGCGGGGTGATCGGTGGAACCGCCGACGAAGCGGCGACTTCGAGTGCGGCGACTCGAACCGATGCAGACGGGTCGCCGAGCGCCGATTCGAGCTCGTGTGCGGTCAACTCGGCCAAGCGCTGTAGCGATCGGAGTGCCGCGACACGGGTGGCGGCATCGGTGTCGGTGAGGCCCGCACGTGCAGTGTCGGAATCTCCGGTGTGGCCGGCGACTCCGACCGCCTTGCGCCGTTGCTTCGGTGAAAGGCTCGTCACCGGGCAGACCCTACCCGGCGCGCCGGATCGGTTGAGGTGCGGAATGCCTCAAGAACGCAGGGTCGGCTGCCGACGGGGAAGAACGGCACCCATCCACGAAGGAGTCGGTTCGATGACCCACATCGTGATTCATGAGGACAGCAACAACGTCACCCAGTACGTCGAGTTCGACGATGTGCAGGCTGCGGCCGGCTACCTCGAGGACCTGGTGAACCAGGAAGGCGACGCAAACGCCCGGCTCTTTGCCCTCGATCCGGTCGAATTTGCCGTCAAGTCCTACGTTCGCGTCGAGATCGGTGTGGAGTCCGACACTGCCGCGGTGGCCGAAGCGTCGCCCGTTGACGCGGCAGTCGCACCCGACGCCGTGGTCACATCGGATGAAGCAGTGCCGGCCGAAGTCGAAGTATTCACCGATGCGCCCGCTGACGACACGGTCGAGTATGTCGAGGCAGCGATGACGTCGCCGGAGCCCTATGCCGTCGGGCCATCCGTGCCGCAGTCTTCAGACGACGGAACCGGCAGCGAGGCTCGCCGAGGCCTGTTCGGGCGATAGCCCACTCAGGCGATTGCTTGCTCCAGCAGGAAGCCCGCCGCCAACACGATGATGCCGATGGTGGCTGCGAGCAGCACTCCGATCGAGACGATGATCGCCGTGAGAACGATGATCGCCCGCACCCGTTCCCAGAGGCGAACGTAGGCTTTGCGGCCGACGACCGGGCGCTCGACACGCAGGCGGACGAGGCCGAGGACCCGTAAGGAGTCCATGACGATGGAAGTGTCGTCGTCGTCATCGAAGCGAACCGCGGCAAACATGTCGGCGCGTCGGCGGCTGGATCGCGCGGCGACGCTATGGGTTGCGACCATGGCAGGCTGAAGTCCCGACGGCCGCGATCGGCCGCCGAGAATGACTCCCGCCACGAGGACGAGTACAAGCACAATGAATGAGGTGAGCACGCCGCCGCCGATGCTACCGCCCCCCGATGGAGCCCCGGTACGCGCCGACGACTCCGCAGGGCCGAATCGGTTGTTCTGGCGACTGGTCGCGGTCGCGGTCGCGGTCGGAGCGTTGGTCGCCGCGAGCGCGCTGGTTCCGGCGCGCACTCTGGCGCGGGTCATTCCCGGTGAGGCCCAAATCGACAACGATCTCGTTGCACAGAAGCCCGGTTCGGCTCGTCCTACGGCCTCACGGGTGTCGATCTCGATCGACGGCATCGACGAACCCAACGGCTCGATTCTGTTCACCACGGTTCAGCTCGACACCAGCGTCTCGGTGTTCGACTGGCTCAACGCAGAGGTGAATGACGACATCGAGCTCCGGGTTCGTCAAGAGGTGCTCGGCGACCGCAGCGATGCCGACAACCGTCAACGCAATCTTGAAATGATGCGGGTATCGAAGGACTCGGCGGTGATTGCTGCGTTGCACCATCTCGAGATCGCGGTCTTCGAGGAGACCGGCCTCGGCATCGACACGGTCCGCGACGACGGCCCGGCCCAGGGGTCGCTCGTCGCCGGAGACGTGATCATCGGAGTCGACGGCGTGACGATCACCGGGTTTACCTCGCTTCAAGAAGAGTTGGCTGAGAAGGCACCCGGTGAAGCCGGCGTCATCACGGTTGAGAACATCGACACGCTCGAGACCCGCGACGTCGATTTCGTTTGGGGCGACCATCCGGAGCGGCCTGGAGATGCCTATATCGGCATCAACATCGTGCCTCGCCAAGAGGAGCTGCCGCTTCCCTTCGACGTCGAGATCGATTCGGGCAAGATCGGCGGCCCGTCCGCCGGTCTGGCCTTCACTCTGACCATCCTCGATCTGCTGACCGATGGAGATCTCACCGGTGGTCTCGACGTTGCCGTCACGGGGACGATCTCCGCGGACGGGACGGTCGGGCCGGTGGGCGGCTCGGGGCAGAAGGCTGCGGCCGCGCGAGAAGCGGGTGCGGCTGCGTTCATCGTCCCGCTCGAGATGGTCCCGGTGGCCGAGCCACACGCCGGTGACATGCCGGTCATCGGCGTCGCAACGCTCGACGAGGCGCTCGCTGCGCTGGCCACACTCGGTGGTGCCACCTCAGATCTCGAGGTCATCGGCTACTGACGGTGCTGAACTGAGCGCAGTGTGAGGGGGGATACCTCCGCCGGCCGGCTCGCACCCATAGC
>CALKOE010000133.1 GCA_938091985.1 uncultured Acidimicrobiales bacterium
TTACTCATATCGTCCCTACGCCGTTTCGCCGTGAGTTCGATAAGCTCGATCGTTCGACGAGTATGTTTGGCGCGATGCGTAAAGGCGATGTGCTCGTCCATCATCCCTACTCGTCGTTCAGCGCGTCCGTCGTCGAGTTCATCCGCCAGGCGTCACGGGACCCGGGCGTGCTCGCGATCAAGCTGACGCTGTACCGCACCTCCGGTGAGAGCCCGATCATCGATGCGCTGATCCGGGCCTCCGAACTGGGCAAGCAGGTGGCGGTGCTCGTCGAACTCAAGGCTCGCTTCGACGAGGAAGCCAACATCGGGTGGGCTCGACGCCTCGAGAAGGCCGGCGTCCACGTGGCCTACGGCATCGTTGGGCTGAAGATCCACTCCAAGATCTGCATGGTCGTGCGAGAAGAAGCCGATGGGATCCGGCGCTACTGCCACCTCGGCACCGGGAACTACAACCACAAGACCGCGCGGTTCTACGAGGACTTCGGTGTGCTCACTGCCGACGCCGCCGTCGGCGAGGATCTCGCCGACTTGTTCAATGGTCTCACCGGCTACAGCAACGCCCATGAGTTCCAACGGATTCTCGTTGCCCCCCACGACCTTCGGCATCAGTTGTGCGACCTCATCGACCGCGAGATCGAGTCGGGGCGCGGCGCGCTGAAGTTCAAGATGAACAGCCTCGTCGATCCCCAGATGATCGAGAAGCTCTACGAGGCATCGCAAGCGGGCGTCGACATCGACCTCGTGGTTCGCGGGATCTGTTGTCTCCGTCCTGGAGTACCGGGGCTTTCCGATCGGATCAGGGTGCGTTCCCTCGTCGGTCGCTTCCTGGAGCACTCCCGGCTCTACCACTTCGCCAACGGACGCGGACCCGGTCAGCCGCTCACCTATCTGGGAAGTGCTGACCTGATGACCCGCAACCTCGAGCGCCGAATCGAGGTGCTGCTCGAGGTCAACGACGCGGCCACTGTCGCCCGCCTCCAAGAGGTAATCGACGTGAATCTCGCCGATGATCAGCTCGCCTGGACGCTCGACGGGTCCGGCGTGTGGACACACCGGATCGGTATGGTCGGCACCAATGCCCAAGAGAGATTCCAGCAGCTCGCCCGCGCCCGACGCGCCGCGCATGTCTGATCTCCGCTCCCGCCTCGCGGTCGATCACCCCGACGTGGTCGTCTGGGCGGCCGGCGGCATTCTCATGCGTGAGCACGATGGGGAGCTCGAGATCCTGCTGGCGCATCGCCCCCACCGCGAAGACTGGTCGTTTCCGAAGGGGAAGATGGACGAGGGTGAGACCCTTGGCCAGACCGCGTTGCGCGAGGTCGAAGAGGAAACCGGCTTTCGATGCCGTCGCCTCGATCGGTTGCCGCTTGTGCACTACACCGACGGCAAGGGCCGCCGGAAGCTCGTCGTCTACTGGACGATGGAGATCGAGAGCGGTTCATTCACTCCCAATGATGAGGTCGACACGATCGGATGGTTCCCGCTGCCGGCTGCCGAGTCACTGTTGACCTACGAACGAGACGTCGAACTGCTCGACGCGATCCGCCCGTCAGAGCGGCAACTTAGACTGCTCGCGTGACCGATTCCGGCTGGCGCCCACTTCGGCGACCTCAGCCTGCGAAGAAGGGGGCGGAGGGTTTCGTCGTAACCCCCTTCGTGCGATTGGCGCGGGTCCACGCGGCGGCCGCAGCATCGGACGGCGCCATCACCGCCGCCCTTGCCGGTTCGATCTTCTTCTCCATCAGCCCCGACGAGTCGCGCGGCCGCGTGGCGCTCGCCTTGCTGCTCACGATGGCGCCGTTCGCGGTGGTGACGCCGTTGATCGGCCCGGCGATCGACCGGGTCTCGGGCGGCCGACGAATGATGATCGTGGCGACGCTCGTCGGCCGGGTCGTCATGGCGTTCCTGATGATCCGGCACTTCGACACGCTGCTGCTCTTCCCCGAGGCGTTCGGCGTGCTGGTGCTCCAGAAGGGCTACGCAGTTTCCAAGAGCGCGGTGGTTCCCCAGTTCGTGAAGAGCGAGCAGGACTTCGTGAGCGCCAACAGTCGGCTCGCACTGCTCAGCTCGATGGCCGGTCCGGCCGGCGCCGCGGTCGCCGGCGGGTTCAGTGTGATCGGCGGGCCCGCCTTCGCTGCGGCGATCGCGATGATCGGCTTCATCGTGGCGACGATCCTGGCCCTGCAGCTTCCCGCGATCGTCGTCGCCCCCGAACCGGTGGAGGCTGCTGAGCGAGCCGAGCTCCGCGACGCGAAGATTCTTCTGGCAGCGACCTCGATGGCCGTCATTCGCGGCATCGTCGGGTTCGTCACCATGCTGCTCATGTTCGAGCTCCGCGGCGGAAAGGAAGCGCTCAACACGTCTGGTGACGGCGCCGCGCTCGGAGGCGCGACCGCGACCGTGCGAGGGATCGACATCACGGGAGATCCGCGCGCGCCGGTATGGCACTTCGGGCTCGTCGGATTGTTTGCCGTGACTGGCTCACTGTCGGGAGCGAAGCTCGCTCCTGCCCTTCGTATCCGCGTGACCGAGGAGCGCATGCTGGCCGGCGCACTTGCCGGCATCGTCGGTATTGCCGCGTTTGCGGGGCTGAACGGGACGATCTTCGGCACCGCGCTGCTCGCGTTCATCATCTCCTTCGGCACAGTCACGGGGAAGCTCGCGTTCGACGCGCTCGTGCAGCGCGATGCTCCCGATGCGAACTACGGCCGATCGTTCGCTCGCTTCGAGGCGCGGTTCCAGTTGGCCTTCTCGGTCGGTGCCTTCATCCCGGTGATGATTCGCATGGGCGCCCAGGTCGGCGCATGGCTCGTGGCGATCGCCGCCGGCGCAGCGCTGTTCTCCTACATCGCCGGCGGACCGGGTCGGGGTGCGTTCACTCGTCGACTTCGAGGGGGGCTGCCCGGCGCTTCGGTTCCCGCGGTCCCTGCCGTCGCCGACGTCATCGAGGACGACGACACCGTTGAACTCACAGAAGAAGACCTTCGCCCCTCACAGCCGGCCGCGCCGGCCACGACCACCGAGGTCGCCGCACCCGAGTACTGGGACGACACGACGCCGTATGTGTCATCGATCGACGGCGTCGAGGTCGATCCGAGCCCACCCGGGCCGGTTGACGATCGCGACGACGACGACGCCCGGTTCTAGGACTCCGGGTCGGCCGGCAGATCGATTCGAGCCAGCCAGAGGCCCGGAGCGTCGATCTCGTTGGGCGTCGGAAGGTTGGTGGGCGCAGCGAAGAGACGATTGACGCCGTCGTCACCCGCTCGTTCGGCGATGCCGGCGACGAACGCCGTGCCTCGCTCGTAGTGTGCCCGGTCGAGTTCGAGGCCGAGGATCCGCTCGACGAAACGGTCGCTGGCATCGGCTTCGACCCGACGTCGGCGCAGGGCCTCGGTGAGCATCGGGTAGGAGCCGATCAGGGCGCCCCCCGTGCGATCCATCACGAAGTCGACATAGCCCGTGATCGCCGCGACGATCGCGGTGAGCTCGGGCTGGATGGCCTCCTGCTCAGCGGAACGAACAGCGCCGAGGATCGCGTCGGGGTCGCCCAGGGTTTCCTGGAGCTCGGCCAAGGCCTCGGGCCCCGCCGACAGGTCGAGGTCGCCAAAGGCATCCCCGAGGCTTTCGGGATCGCGCTCGAAGCTGCGGGCATGGCGGTGCAGGAGATCGGTCAGCCGGTCGCGAACATGCGGGACATTGATGACGGCGTGGTGGGCGACCTCGTGGAGACAAACCCACAAACGAACGTCGTCGAGGTCGAGCGACCATTCCGCGCAGAAGTGATCGAGGTTGGGGAGCAGGACGAGGATCGGCGCGTCGGCCGGACGAGGAACGGGGAGGGAGTAGCCGCCGAGAGCCGTGCGGGCCAGGTTGCCGACCATGGAGCCGGTGGTCATGCCCAACATCATCGGGCCCATCATCTTCGACAGCGAACCCATCATCTGCGCCATCGGGTCATCGGCCGGGAAGTCGTCGGGTTGTCCCATTGTGGCGGTCATGCCCGCAGCGAGTTCCTCGAACAGAGGGCGATAGTCCTCGATGGTCTGGTCGGCCCACTGGGAACGGTTTGCGACCGTGGCCCGCAACGGACCGTTCCGAGCGATGGGGAGATCAGTCGCGTTTTCGATCTGCAGTTCGGCGACTCGAACCAGCCCTTCGATCGCGATCCGGTCGGTCGGGTCGATGTTGGGTTCGGACTGACCGTCGTTGGCAATTGACCGGGCGAGTTGGCGAGCCGCGTCGGGACCGCCGCCGGCCTGACCTTGCAGCATCTTCATCAGCTCGCCGAGAAACGGAATTCCGCCGAACGGGTTGCCATCGGGTGGCAGATCGTCGCTCATGACGGCATGGTAGGTGTGTGACCGTGTCTTTCCGCACCGCGCCGACCGTCTCGAACCGCGCAGCCGGCTCTCGATGACCCGCGTCGTGGTCACCGGCGCCGCCGGAGCCATCGGATCGCGCGTTGTGCGCCGCCTGGCCGAAGCCGACGACATTGTCGAGATCCTGGCCGTGGATCGCGTGGGCACACCCGTCGCAGCCGACGTCGAGTCCAAGCGTGTCGACCTCGCCGCCGGTCCGCTCGATTCGATCTTCGCGGGCGCCGATGTGGTCGTTCATCTCGCCTCGGCGGCGACGCCAGGAGTACCCGAGCCGGCAGCAGAGGAACTGGATCTCGCCATCGCCCGCCGGGTACTCGATGCTGCCGGGAGCGCGGCGGTAGGTCAGGTGGTCGTGTTGTCGAGTGCGATGGTCTACGGCGCCTGGGCTGCCAACCCGGTGCCGATCACCGAAGATGCGGCGATCAGGCCGAACCCCGATTTCAGCTGGGCGGTCGCGCGAGCTGACGTCGAGCGACTTGCCGCAGAGTGGGGGAGCCGCAACCCGCAATCCGCAGTCGCGATTCTCCGACCGACAGCGATCGTCACCGATGAGAACCTCGGGCAGCTCGCCCGAGTGTTGCACGCGGCGCGGATCGGGGTGGCCGCCGACGGCGACCCGCCAGTGCAATACCTCCATATCGACGACCTGGCATCGGCAGTCGTCTTCGCCGTTCGAGGTCGTCTCGACGGTGTGGCCAACGTCGCCCCCGATGGCTGGATCCCGCCGGACGCTCTCCACGATCTCGAGGGTCCGAAACCTCGGCTCCGCGTGCCGGGCTGGGTCGCGCGAGCAATCGCCGCCGCGAGGTGGCGCTTCGGTGTGTCGCCGGTGCCGCCCGGCGTTGTGCCCTACACATCGCATAGCTGGGTGGTTGCCAACGACCGAATGCGTGCGCTCGGCTGGCGGGCGGATCACTCCAACGAAGAGGCATGGGTCGTGAGCCACGAGCCCGGCCCACTCGATCGGATGCCCGCTCGACGCCGACAGGAACTGGCGCTTGTCGTCGCGATCATGGCGATCGTCGGCGTGATGGTCGGCGCGGTGCTCGTTGTCCGCCGGCTCAACCGAGGATCAGGCCCCGACATCGAGGTGTGACGCCAGCGCAACCGTGCAGCCGACTTCGGCGCCGTCGCGCTCGACGAGGATGTTGACCACGTCGCCGGGTTCGTAGCTCCGTAGCGTTGCGACCATGGCGGCCATGCTGTCGACGGGTTGATCGTCGATACGGGTGATGAGGTCTCCCTCGATCACGCCGCCGTCTGCGGCGGGTCCGTCTTCGGTGACCGCGGTGACCAACGACCCTCGGGTCTCATCGTCGCCAGATTCGGGGTTGCGGGCCCGGACCCCGAGCCACGGGTGTGTCGCCTCGCCATCGTCGATGATCTCCGACGCGACCTCGCGGGCGAGACTGATCGGGATGATCGCTGTCGGTGCGGTCTCGGCGGTGGCAGTTGTGATCCCGACCACGTCGCCGTTCATGTCGTAGGCCGGGGTCCCCGGAGCCACATCGCCGATCCGGCCGTCGAGTTCCACGATTCCGACGAGCGGGTCACCGTTGGCCCACGCCGACGTCGAAGCGGCGGCGACCACCTTCTGGGTGGCTGCAGTTCCGTCGTCGCCCGGCATGATCACTTCATCACCGGCGGCAACGAGTGCATCGGTGTAGTCATGGTCGGCCGTGAGGCCTGGGACATGGATCACGGTCATGTCGGTGACTGCGTCGTAGCCGACCACGCGACCGGGCTCTCGGACATCACCCCACGAGATGAGCACGTCGTCGGCTCCGCCCAATGCGGCGCCGCTGGTGACGAGATAGCCGTCGCGCACCATCAGAGCTCCGGCCAGGGTCTCGTCGCCGGAGGCCGACTGCACGACGATGGTCTGGCCGGGCGCAGCATTCCCGAACGCAAAGAGATCTGCGGGTTCGAAGGATCCGGCCTGCTGATCGGCATCGGCTGCCCCGAGCCGCACGACCTCGGTCGCCACCGAGGTGTCGGTCGGGCCCGATCGGCTGATCCACATGACCCCGGCGACGGCGACCACGCCGGTGATCGCTGCAGCCCCGACCCGGACTCGTCGGGCCCGGCGTTGCGCGTGTCGTCGTCGTACTTCCATCGCGACTTCTGCCGGGTGGCGCCAGATCCGGTCCTCGGGCGGCAAGGGGCGACGTCCGACTGGCTCCTCGGCGTCGTACTCCCCGTCTCCCACGGGGGCTGAGCGTACCGATGACCCCGGGTCTGGTGGTCGCGCCCCCTCGTTCGGG
>CALKOE010000134.1 GCA_938091985.1 uncultured Acidimicrobiales bacterium
AGAGCCTCACGATGGAGTGGCTCGGCACCATCTCGTACTCGATCTATCTGTGGCACATGGTGTTTGTGGTCCACCCGTGGGAGTTCCTGGCCGACCGCTTCGGTGCCGTGCGCGAGACCGCGCTTTGGGACTATGCCGGCACCGATTTCTGGAGCTACATGGTCATCGCGACCGTGCCCACGATGCTCGTCTCGATCGTCAGCTACTACCTGGTTGAGCGTGGCGGGCAGTCGTTGCAGGGGCTCGTTCGACGTCCTCGGAGGGACCCCACGCTCACCGAGTCGCTCGTGTCGCGCGTTCGGGGTCGCTGGACCCGGGCGTCGTTTCGCGTCCAGCTCGCGGTGCTTGCCGGTCTGGGCTTCGTCGGCCGCGCCGTCTACGTGGTGCTCGCCAAGCGCGACCAGACCTTCGCGGCCGCCGACGGAATGGCGCCTGGTGATCAGTTCTTCTACTCCCGGGCCGCTGATGCGCTGGCCGAGGGCGACGGCTTCGTCACACCGTGGCAGGACATCGCGGTGAACATCGGCCTGGCCGATCCCGGCGCACCAGCGGCGCATGCCGCCGACCACCCGCCGTTGACGGCCATCGTTGCCGCGCCGGCGTCGTTGCTCCCCGGTGGACGAGGCGATCATCTCTTCGAGCAGCGCTTCATCATGTGCGCCGTGGGTGCGGCCGTCATCGTGGCCGTGGGCTTCCTTGCCCGCGAACTCGCTGGTCGTTCGACCGGGGTCGTCGCCGCGGTGCTCGCCGCGATCTACCCCGGATTCTGGATGAACGACGGACTGGTGATGGCCGAGTCGCTCACCACCCTGTGCGTCGCTGGTGCACTGCTCGCTGCCGTCCGCTATCGCCGCGTTCCGAGCGTGCGAGGCGCGGTCATGTTCGGTGCGCTGATCGGGTTGGCGGGCCTGGCCCGCGCCGAGGTACTGGTGCTCGGGCCGCTTATCGGCATCCCGATGTTCTGGGTCAGCCATCGCGACTGGCGGCCGGCCGTGCGACGGCTGGCGGTAGCCGGGTCGATCAGCGTTGCCGTGATCGCACCCTGGGTCGTTCCCAACCTCGTGCGATTCGAAGAGCCGGTTGTGATGTCCACCGGCGACGGGTTACTCCTGCATGGAGCCAACAACGACACCGTCTATTCAGGTGGCGCCCTCGGGTCGTGGGTGCCCAGCCTCGAGGCCGGTGCGGCCGAGCGGCGCTTCGACTCCACGGACGAGAGCGTCGATTCCCGCGAACTGCGAGAAGAAGCGCTCGCCTATGTCGGCGACCATCTCGGCGACCAGCCGCGCGTGATGGCGGCCCGGGTCGGGCGTATGTGGGGTTTCTACGCTCCGCTCGGCACGGTGTGGCTCAACCAGGGCGAGGGCCGTGAGCTCTGGGCGTCGCACCTCGGCCTCGCGGCGGGCTATCTGCTCTTGCCGTTGGCGGTGCTCGGGTGGTGGCGAATGGGACGGACATCCATGCGCTGGATCGTGCCGATCATGGTCGGCTACGTCACGGTTCTCGCCGCGCTCACCTACGGGATTCCCCGCTTCCGAGTGCCGGCCGATGTGGTGCTGATCGTCGCAGCGGCGATCGGCCTGCGTTGGCTCGCTAGCCTCGGTGCATGTCGACCACCGCCCACGTCGTCTTCTCCGGCGTCCTCATCCTGACGGTTCTGTTCATCTACTCGCTGGTGAGGCAGCGAGTCTTGAAGAGCAAATACGCATTGCTGTGGTCGCTCGTGGCCATCGCGTTGTTACCGATCGCCGCTGTGCCGAGCATCGTCGAGTCGGTGTCAGACATGCTCGGCATCGAGACGCCGTCCAACACGATCCTTCTCGCCGCCGTGTCGTTGCTCTTCGCCACGACCGTTCACCTCACCTACGAACTGTCCCGCGTCGAGGCCCGCACCCAAGACCTCGCCGAGGAATTCGCACTCCTGCGCGCCCGCCTCGACCAGCCCGAGCCCGCTCCCTCCGACTAGCCAGAAAGTACGTGGGGTCAGACACCCGCATTTTCTCGGCCAGGTTCTGCGGAGCTACTTGCGTTGGGCGGTGACGATGAGGCCGTCGGCGCTGTAGGGGCGGCCGAGACGCCCGAGTAGTCGTTCGAGGCCGAGCACGAGGCGCACGGCGAGTGCCTCGAAGCGTGAGCGGTCGCCGCGTTCGCGAACGACCGGCACGTAGGTGACGCTTCCGGTGGGGTTCCATCCCTCACGAGCCATGAGCTGGGTGAGGGTCCGCCACGTGAACATCACGACATGATCGGGGTGGTTCACTTCGACGCGGCGGGTGATGTTGGCCACCACGTTGACCAGCCCGTAGGCGTTGGGCGTGGTGACGATCAGCGTGCCGCCCGGAGCGCACAGCTGGGCCATGGCCTCGAGGAAGGGGCCGGGGGAGCCCAGGTGTTCGATGACCTCGCCGGCGAGCACGATGTCGGCGGGTTCGAGATCGAGCGCCGCAACTGCCGCGGGGTCGGTGCAGTCGACGAGGTGGGCTTCGAACCCGCCGTCGGTCGCGGCGATCACGCCAGGGCCGTCGAAGTCGAGGCCGACCAGCGACGAAGAGACTTCGTCGAGGTGGCCGTGAAGCCAGCTACCGGCTCGGCCCTGCTCCTCGCGAAATCCTGCGTCGGCGAAGCCGACGTGGATCACCCGCTTGCCGCGGCACTGGTCGACCAACCACGGGATGCGATCGACGATCGACGTGCGAGGCAGCGGGTGGGCCATCTCGTCCTGGCCGTATTCGGGGATCTCCGTGCTCACGCGACCAGCTCCGGTTCGAATGTCGGGATGTCGCCGAGCCCGTTGACGACATCGATCAGGCGCCGCTCGTTGTGGGCGACGATGCCCTGCACGCGCTGCTTCATGCCCTTGCGGCCCCACCACATGACTCGGCTGCCGAGACGTCCGACCTCGGGGAGCAGCCAGCGCTCCTCGCCGGGATCGAAGTCGTAGGGGTGGGAGTAGAGCCACGCGTGGTCAGGGGCGCGCTTCGCGGCCCATCTGATGAGCGGTGAGGGCGCAACGCGGAGGTAGACACCGCCGAGGAGGGGCACGGTGGCGGGCCCGAGCCCGAACGTCGGCGACGGGATCTCGACCAGCCCACTCGGCCAGCGGAAGGGTTCATCGGGTGCGCCCGGCCAGCCGTAGAGAGGGTTGCGGGCCGGAAGCACGCTCGAGCTGTAGACGAAGCCCAAGTCCGACAGGATCTCCGGGGCCCACGCAGAGTCGGGCACCAGCGAGAAGATCGGTGCACGAAAACCGGGCACCGATGCCTGGATCGTCTGCTCGAGCAGGTCCTTGGCCTCGGCGGTGACGGTGCGGAATGTGTCGGCCCCGACATCGGGCAACGGGGTGTGGGTGGCGCCGTGGAGCCCGAGTTCGTGGCCCCGAGCGGCGACGCGGGCCACGAGGTCGGGCTGGTCGCGCACGACCT
>CALKOE010000135.1 GCA_938091985.1 uncultured Acidimicrobiales bacterium
CGCCTCCGATGTCGCGCGGGTGTGCGACATGTCCGACGCGCCACTGCGAAACACCAGAATCGGCGCCGCGAGGCGAGCGATGTCGTCGTCATCGAGCCCGGGCACCAGCGAGTCGTCACACGGGCAGTAGGCCAGCATCCATCGATCCATCACGTCGAGGAACTCTTGGCGGTCCATCGAAAGGAACCGTTCTCGGTTCCCCGGATTCGCGGCGAGCGCCTCCTGCCATTGATCGAGCTCGACCACGGCCTCCATACCCCCGTGCCACGCGGCGTCGGCTGAGGGCATGCCGTAGTAGTTGGCCAGCTGGAGCAGACCCGGCACACCGCCGCTGATCCACAACATCGCCAGACCCGCAGTCACATCGGGGTTGCGGGCCGCGGCGAGCAACGAGACACGGGCGCCACCAGACCCGCCGACGATCACCGTCGGGCCGACATCGAGGTGGCGAAGGAGCGCGCCGAGAGCCTCGGCCTGCACCTCGGACTCCGATGGTCCACGGAAGACGACCGACGAGGCGCCGCAGTTCGGACGGTCCCAGGTGATCACCTGCTTGCCGCGCGCAGCCAGCGCCGCCGCCATCTCAGGAAGCCCACCGACCTCCTTCGTGAAACGCCCACCAGGGGTGAGGATCCACGGTTGGCCCTCACCCACCACTTCGTAGGCGATCTCGATCCCGTTCAACTCCACGACTGGCATATCGGTGATCCTTCCCCCACCGAGGTTCTAACACCGCCTGCTCTCGCAGTCGACGGAGCGCACGCCCGCTACTGGGCAGTCCAGCCGCCGTCGACCGTGAGGATCGAGCCGTTGACCATCGCCCCAGCCTCCGAGGCGAGATAGATCACCGCGCCCGCGACGTCCTTGATCTGGCCGACGTGGCCGACGGGAATCCGCTCGACGACGGAGGCCAGGAAGGTCGGCTCGTCGAGGCGCTCCGCGGTACCTGGGGTGTAGATGAACGTCGGCGCAACACCGTTGACCGTCACGCCCAGCGGGCCCCACTCGAGCGCGAGCACGCGCACCATCTGGTTCACGCCACCCTTCGACGACGAGTAGGCGACATGGTCGGGTATTCCGACCAGCGAGGCTTGCGAGCTCATCGCGATCACGCGGCCGGCCCCCTGTTCAATCATGTGGGGGGCGCACGCCTGGGCGGTGAAGAACAGACCCTTGAGGTTCACGTCCATCATCAAGTCCCAGTGCTCCTCGGTCACCTCGAGGGCGGGCAGATTCGCCCCGAGCCCCGCGTTCGCGACCAACACGTCGAGCCGACCGTACGACGCCACCACCTCTGCCACGGCGGACCCGATCGATTCGATGTCGGTCACGTCGAGAGAATGGGCCGAGGCCGCCCCTCCGGCTGCCTCGATCCGGGCCGCCACCGCTTCGGCATCATCGAGCCGTCGAGCTGTGACCGCCACAGTCGCGCCCGCCGCGGCGAGCGCTTCACAGAGCCCCTCTCCGATGCCGCGCGATGCGCCGGTTACGAGTGCAACCTGACCGTCGAGACCGAGTGAAGGCAAGTGCGAAGACTCCATCAGACGCCGGCGCCCTCGTAGTCCCCGAGGCGAGGCTCGGCCATCTCTCGTCGGAACCGTTCGAACGGGAAGGGCCACGCAAACGGGATCCCGCGATCGTCGAGATACCAACTGTTGCAGCCGGTCGCCCACACGGTGTTCTGCGCGGCTTCCACTCGCTCGTCTTCAAAGCGTTGGGCCGCTTCCTCGTTGGGCTGAATCCGCTCGAGCTGGCCAGAGACGACCCGTTCCACCATGTCCATCGCGTACTCGAACTGCAGCTCGGCGGTCTGGATCAGCGAGAAGTTGCCCACCGGCGAGTTGGGGCCGTTGAGCATGAAGAAGTTAGGGAAGCCCGGGAGGGTGATTGCCATGTAGGCGCTCGGACGCTCCGCCCACACCTCGTCGAGGTCCGCGCCGTCGGCGCCGGTGATGCTCATCGGCCGCATGAACGAGTCGACCTTGAACCCGGTGGCCATCACGAGCACGTCGAACTCGTGGAGACGACCGTCGGCGGTGCGCACGCCGGTCGGCTCGATGCGTTCGATCTCGCCGTCGGCACCGGTCACGATCTCGACGCTGTCGGCCTGCACGGCCTCGTACCAGTTGTGTGAGATCACAAGCCGCTTGCAGCCGGCCCGATACGTCGGCGTGATCTTGGCCCGCAGTTCCTCATCGTCGATCGTCGCGAGTTCCTCGCGGCATCGGGCTTCGATGCCATCGATCATGTCGGAATCAACATCGAGAATCGAGGTGCCGAATCCGTCGTTGAACGCCATCGTCAGCTCGTCGTGGAGCTTGTCGAGCGCATCGGAGTCGGTGCGGAAGGTCTCCTTCTCCTCCTCGGAGTAGGCAACCTGATCCACTGGCACCACCCATTGCGCGGTGCGTTGGAAGACGCTCAGCTTCTCGGCCCGCGGCGCCAACGCTCCCGTGATCTGCACACCCGTCGACCCCGTGCCGACCAAGCCGATGCGCTTGCCGTCGAGGGCCACATCGTGGTCCCACCGGGCGCTGTGAAACATCGGACCGGCGAACGATTCGAGTCCTTCGATCTCGGGCAGCTTCGGGTGATGAAGGATGCCGGTGGCCGCGATCACGAAGTCGAACGTTTCGACATGGCCCGAACCGGTCTCGACCTCCCAGCGGTTGTCGCCGCCGTCTTTCGAGTCACGCCACGTGCAACGCACCACGGGGTCGGAGAATCGGATCTGATCGTCGACTCCATACTCCTTGGCGACCCTCTCGAAGTACTCGAGGATCTCGCTACCGGGCGACGCGAAACGGCTCCACTCGGGGTTGAGTGCAAACGAGTAGCTGTAGATGTGTGACGGCACATCGCAGGCAAGACCCGGGTACGTGTTGTCACGCCACGTGCCACCCAAGCGGTCGGCCTTCTCGAAGACCGTGAACCCGTAGCCGGCCTCCTGCAGCTTGATCGCCGCGAGGATGCCCGACATGCCGGCGCCGATGATCCCGAAGGTCGGCGCGTTTCGTTCTGTGGTCTGGCCCATGAGCCCATGCAAGCGGGCCGGAGCCGCCGCGTCCAAACCCGATCAGATCACGGTCGCTACCCGTTTCCGGCCAGCGCCACCGGAACCACCCGTTGGCAACCCGCGAGCCGCAGTTCGCGAGCGACCACGGTGACGGTCCAACGACTGTCGATTCGGTCGTCGATCAGGAGGCAGTCGCCCTCGACCGGGCTCGTGATGCTGAACGCGCCCCAGAGGTTGCGGAGCTGTGCAGTGGAGTTGTGCATCTCGCCCTGCGGCTCGATCGTTCGTGTCATGGCGACCGCCTCGACCACCGTCAGGCCGAGTCGTTCGCCGAGCCGACCGGCGAGCGAAGCCACCCGATCAGGACTGCGGGTCGAAGGAACGAACGTCAGCCAGGTGGGCATCGGGTCGATCTGCAACACGCAGAGTTCGGCGAGGGCATCGACCAACTCGTCGGCGAACTCGCCCTCGTCGGTCCCCTGCCGAATGAGCGGCCCCCAGCCGGACTGACCCCATCGAGCAAGGCACCAACCGGGGTCGGCCATTTCGGCCGCGGCGATACGGCCCGACACGCTCTCGACACCGGTCGCCCATTGTTTGCGGGGCGCGATCTCCAGATGGTCGTGACGCAGCCGCTCGCCGGCTTCCGACACCACTTCGGCATCGGGCTCGATCCCGAACCGTGCCTCGCGGCAGTTGTCGCAGATCCCGCACGGTTCGCCGGCTGGGTCGTCGAGTTCGCCTCGAAGAAACTGCATTCGGCAGCTGTCGATCTCTTGGTACTCCTCCATGGCGGCCTGCTCGGCCCGGCGCCATCGATTGACCTGCTCGACCCGCTCCTTGGGATAGGTCCAGGGAGTCGAGGTACGCACCCACCCGGTGCCGTCCTTGGCGACCATGCCCTCCACTTCGAGCTGCACCATGAGGCTGTCGAGACGCCCGGTAGAGAGGTTCACCCGCGCCGCAAGCTGGCCCCGCCGCACGGGCTCTTCGGACTCCTGGACCACGGCAAGGATGCGGTCGACCTCGTCCTCGGCCGGGAACGCCTGACTGATGAACCAGTCCTGGATGTCTCGGTCTTCGGTGCCGCTGAGAAGGATGGCGTAGCTCTCGGCCAGCGCACGACCGGCGCGGCCCACCTGCTGGTAGTAGGCGATCGGGCTCTGCGGCATCTGGAAGTGGACCACGAAGCCGACGTCGGGCTTGTCGTACCCCATGCCCAGCGCCGAGGTGGCCACGATGCACTTCACTTCGTTGCGCAGAAACGCTTCGAGCACCGCCCGCTTCTCCGCCACTTCGTCTTCAGGCCCGCCGCCGACATAGTGCGCGCAGTTGATGCCGTGATCACGGAGAAACGCCGCCACCACCTCGACATCTCGTCGGGTCAGGCAATAGACGATCCCGCTGCCGGGAAGACTCGGCACGTTCTCCACGAGCCAGGCGAGACGAGCATCGGGTCGCCGTTTGTCGGTGTGCACTTCGAGGCGCAGCCCCTCACGGCCGAGTCCTCCTCGGATGGTGAGGATGTTCTCGCCGAGTTGGCTCTCGACATCGGCCACCACTCGATCGTTGGCGGTGGCCGTGCAGCCGATCACGGGCAGCGTCGACGGCAAGCCCTGCAGGAACGCGCCGATGCGTCGGTAGTGCGGCCGGAAGTCGTGGCCCCAGTCGCTGATGCAATGCACCTCGTCGACGACGACCAGACCGATGTGGGTGCCGAGCTGCGGGAGCCATTCGTCTCGGAACTTCGGGTTCGACAGGCGCTGCTCGGCGATCAACAACAGATCGATCTCGTCGTTCTGCAGGCGGGCCCGAATGTCGTCCCACTCATCACGATTGGTCGAGTTGACGATCGCCGCGCGCAGACCCATTCGCTCCGCGGCCTGGACCTGGTTGTCCATCAGGGCGATCAGCGGCGAGACGAGCAGCGTCGGCCCTGAACCCCGATCGCGCAGCATCCGGGTGGCGAGGAAGTAGACGGCCGACTTGCCCCAGCCGGTGCG
>CALKOE010000136.1 GCA_938091985.1 uncultured Acidimicrobiales bacterium
CCCGGCATCCACTGCGTGGAGCAGCGTCGTGTCGGCGCCGTCAAGACGAATCTGAGCGAAGGCGAACGGGCGGTCGAACGGGTGCTTCGGCGTGGGTTCTGCAACCCACGTCCAACCTTCGACCGTGCCGGCCGGCCCAACCTCGACGAGGTTCTCGGGTCCGACGGTCGAACTATCGCTCGGGTCGTATTCGACTGGTGGGCAGATGACTCGGTCCCCTACCCGCGTGCCAAGGATGCGCCCATCGCGCAAACCGGTCAGGAACGGACCCATGATCGGGCCCGTCGTGCGGGTGTAGGGGTACTCGAGGGTGAAATCGATGTCGGGTAACTCGGCCATACGCGGCAGATTTCACCACACCTGAGGGCTCAGGTTCAAAACGTCAGTCGGCGGAGGGGCGAAGCGATGCCGCTCGGGCGGCGATCTCTGCTCCGTTCAACATGATCGACCCGCCCGCAGCCTCCGCCGGCCACTGCACTTCGAGTTCGATCATGCCCGCGGTCGGGGCCTGGGTGCCGTCGATCGGTACCGGCCATGCCCACCACTCGGTGGACTCGACATGACGCACGGGACGGCGACGATCATTTCGATCCTCGATCACCTTCCGCGTGCCGAGGCGCACCAGTGCACCCGGCGTCGGGACGTCGGCCCGCCACCTTTGGCTGCCGTCTCGATTCGAGAGGTTGGTGCCGTCGGGGTAGCGAAGGTCGATGGTCACGACCTCGGGGAGGAGTCGATGTTCGACACCGACACCGGGACTCAGCACCTCGATCGACTCCCAGATCGGCGGCAACACCCAGTCGCCCAGGGATGTGACCGTCACCGTCAGACCGAACCCGTCGGGCCCGGCGACCAGGGCGTCGAGCGTGATCTCGGCGGTCGAACTCCGGGCGATCAAGACGGGGCGGTGATTCGGCAGCGACACCCTTGCGACGGCGGCGTCGGTGTCGGGACCCCACCACGAATAGTGCGTGCGATTACGACGGTCGAGCGCACTGATGAGGTTCTCGACCTCCTGCTTGTCGAGTCGGGCGGCACCGAGTTCGACGAGCCGACGGATCTCACCGAGCCGCACGCCGAGATGACGCAGCACGGTGGCCGCACCTGATCGGGGGTCTCCGAGACAGCCGAGGAGGAGATCGAACGACGAGCGTCGGTCAGACCCTGAGAGTGACCGACCGTGCAGCGACAGCTCTGCTCGCGGACTCATCGGCGGGTCGACGTGACCCTCCGCGACCGGCTCGAAACGGTGGCCGCGGATTGCGACGATCGCACGTTCGAGTCGGGCCGTGTCGAGGGCGAAGAGTTCGCAGAGTTCGGACATGTCTCCGGACGCGGTGGCGACCGCCCCGAAGAGGAGGTATTCAGTGCCACATCGTTCGTCGCCCATGGCGCCCGCGGTACCCAACGCCACATCGAGCGCCATGCGAGCACCGGCGTCCAGTTGGAGACCGGTCATCAGAAAAACCGTAGGTCCCGAGTGGCACACAACGCCTGAGTCGTTCGACTCAACCGCCCTCGACAAACGGCGCAATTTCGCCGTTTGTGACCGATTTGAGCGCGAGTGGGGCGATCGGAAAGCAGGAATCCGGTGTACCGGCCGCGCCGTAGACCACGTCGTGGTCCATCAGCGACGGGTCGATGTAGGTCGGGATCGGTTGTGGATGACCGAACGGTGGCGTGCCGCCGATGGTGAAGCCCGTCGCATCTCTCGCCGACCTCGGGTCGGACATTGCCGTCGGACCGCCGAGCACCTTGCTGAGGCGATCGAGGTCGATCCGGTTGTGGCCGGCGGTGAGCGCCAACGCCGGGCCGTCGGGCCCGATCACGACGAGGGACTTCACGATCTGGCTCACATCGCACCCAACGGCTGCCGCGGCGTCGGCCGCGGTGCGGGTGCCCTCCGGGTAGCGGACGGGGTCGACCGCGATCCCTGCAGCCTGTGCCGCAGCCAAGAATCGGTCGTAGGCCTCCAGCTTTGCCATGACTATGCCTCCCCGGACAGCCAGGTTCCGTGGAAGCCGAACGGGACCCGTTGCGCAAGCGCGACGGTGGCGACCGGACCCGCAGCGACGTCAGTGGCATCGAGCACTGCCAGAAACGAGGAATCCTCTGCCTTGTCCCAGACGAAGGTGAGCAACCAACCTTCGCCCTCGGCGCTGTCGGGCGAGTCGGGCACAAAGGTCACCTCGTTGGGCTGCATCTCGGGACCTGGGAGCCACCGCTCGAGCGCACCTGACTGCGGGTCGAACGCACTGATGCCGTTGAACTCCAAGTTGCCGTCGTCGGCATCGAGTGTTTCGACGAGCCAGGCCACAGAGTGTCGGCGCCCGGTGAACCGGTCATCGATCTCCGGCAAATCCATTGGCACCTCGCTGAGGGTCGTTGCCGACCAGGTGAGTTCCGGGCTCCCCGTGTCGATCTCCCACCGGGTCAACAGGCTCGGCGAGTCGTTGATGTCGCTGCCCTTCTCGAACATCGAATCCATGCGAGACACATCGACCACGACCCGGTCGCCATCGCGGTAGGCGTTGGTGCCGTGGAAGACGTAGCCGTTCTCGATCTCCACCCAGCGGATGTCGGCCGCTCGCCCGGCGAGGGGGAGCACACCGATACGAGAGCCGTAGTCGGGATCCCATGCGAACGGATTGAGCTCTCCGGCCACGGCCGCGGCGAAGTCGAACACCACGGGCAGCTCCCAGAAGACCACGTCCGACTCGGTGATCGCGAAGTCGTGGATCATCGTTCCGGCCGCGACCGGAATGACCTCCCGGTGGAGCAGCTCCCGTCCATCGGCGGATGCCACGTAGTAGGTCAGGTACGGCGGCGTGAAGCCATAGCCGAAGAAGTGCAGGTGACCCGTGGCGGGATCACGCTTCGGGTGGGCCGTGACGTTGGACCCCACCGCGACGCCGCCGATGGCGTCGTCCCCCGGTCCGCGGATGTCGACGAGGCCGACCGTTGTCAGGTCTGATGACGAGATCTCGTAGGGCCAGCCGACCTCACCGAGCGCCAGGAGTCGGCCGCCGTGGGCGAAGATGCTGACGTTCGCCTGTGTTTCGGCAAATCCGGGCGGACCACTGAGCTCACCGAAGGACCTTCCCTCGAGATACGGCGGCGTCTCGACGTAGCGGTTCTGATACGACACCGCGGCACCGTTCTCGAACCGAACACCGTGGATCATCCCGTCGCCGAAGAACCAGTGAGGTGAATCGGCGCCGGCCGGATTGGATCCGTTTCTCGTGTAGAGCCCGTTCAGGCTCGGCGGCAACGCGCCGTCGACCACCAGGGCGGTCGAAGAGACCTCTTCGGTGACCGGGGCGAACCCGCCTTGGAGCCAGTAGGGA
>CALKOE010000137.1 GCA_938091985.1 uncultured Acidimicrobiales bacterium
GAGCCGAACGAGCGTCTGCCCGGCGTGTACGTATTGGGTACGGACGATGAAGTCGAGCGGCACCAGCAACACCTGACCGGCGATCAGTTCGTGCACGGCGAGGGCATCTCGGTACACGCTCATGAGCGCGGTCTGTCCGATCGTGGCCACGGCCTGCAACGTGATCATGTCGGTCGGTCGTCGATCGCCGCCCAACCCGATCTCGGGCAAACCTGCCGCGATCGCGCCCGACGTGACCACGACAACGCGGTGGCCGGCCGCGCGAACCGCCGCAACATCAGCGCAGAGCTTCTCAATCGAGGCCTGGGCAATGGCGCCGTTGTCGTCGGTGATCGACGACGTCCCGATCTTCACCACGATCGTGCGGGGCTTCGTCATCAGTCTTCTTCGTACTCGAACGCGAAGTCGCCTATGCGGACCTCGTCGCCGGGCTTCACCCCAGCTCGGGCGAGCGCGGTGTTGACACCGATCTGCTTCAAACGGTTGAGCGCGTATTCGAGCGCCTGATCGTCGGTGAGATCGCTCAGCGCAACCGCACGGCGAGCGGCGCGACCAAGGACCTCCCACGCCCCATCGTCGTGGCGCGTCATCTGGATCTCCGAAGAGACGGGGTGATGGATCGTGATCGACTCGTGGACCGGCTCGTCTTCTCGGGCTGCGCCCACCATGCGAACCAGCGCGCCGATCAGCTCCGGAACTCCGGCGCCGGTCATCGAGCTGATGCGCATCCCGTCGTAGTCGGCGTCGGGAGCCATGTCGGCGCGGCTGCCAACGATCAGGCGGGGCCGGTCGAGAAGGTCGGGCTGATAGTTGCCGAGCTCTTGGAGCAGCACTCGCTCTTGTTCCTCGGGTGACACGCCGTCGTAGGGCGCAAGGTCGAGCAGCACCAGCAGCGCCCGGGCCCGCTCTACGTGGCGGAGGAACTGATGACCGAGGCCCTTGCCCTCGCTGGCGCCTTCGATGAGGCCTGGGATGTCGGCCAGCACCATCTCGAAGCCGTCGTCGGTACGCACTACTCCGAGATTCGGTTCGAGGGTGGTGAAGGGGTAGTCGGCGATCTTCGGCTTCGCTGCGGAGAGCCGGCTGATCAGCGTGGATTTGCCAACGTTGGGGAAACCGACGATCGCCACGTCGGCCAGCAACTTGAGTTCGAGGCGCAGCCAACGCTCTTCACCGTGTTCGCCCTGTTCGGCGAACGACGGTGCCCGCCGTCGATTCGAAAGGAAGCGAGCGTTGCCGCGACCCCCCTCACCGGCCTTGGCGGCGACCCAACGATCGCCGTGATGAATGAGATCGGCCAGCGGCTCCCGCGTCTCGTGATCGAGCACGACCGTGCCCACGGGCACGTTCACAATGAGGTCTTCACCTCGACGACCGTGCCGGTTCTGACCACTGCCGTGCTTGCCGCTCGGCCCCTTGCGGTGCGGGTGGTCACGAAAGGCCAGCAACGATGCAACGTTTCGATCGGCCACGAACCAGATCGATCCGCCGTTACCGCCATCGCCGCCATCGGGCCCACCCTTGGCGACATGGGCCTCGCGTCGAAACGCGACACAGCCCGCGCCACCGTCTCCGGCTTTCACATTGATGTTGCACTCATCGACGAACGACGACACCTCGCAAGGCTACGGCGTCTGATGCCGACGCCGCTCGGTCTATTCGTGACGATTACTCGAGGAGGCGCACCGGGTCACCGATGACCTCAACACCCCAAGTGGTCCAGTCAACCGACGCCGTGAGGCCGAGGTTGTACCGCACCCGGAACCAGTAGTTGGGGAACGTGCCCCAGCTGAGGCCCGACAGCGGCACCTCCACCTCCACCAGTTGGCCGTTGAAGACCGAACCGGTCACGTCGAGGCAATAGGCGCTGAGCGCACACGGCGCAGCCGGTCCGCTCGATGCCGAACCCTCTACGAAGTAGGGCGTCGTATAGGTGAAATCGACGGCGTTGCCGTTGGGATCGAGGATCTCCATCGATTCCATGTTCTCGCCGGCATCCCAGAGCCGCACGAGCAGCGTCTTGTCCTGATGCTGCACGTCGATCTCTGCGAGATAGAAGATCGCCGGCTGACCCAACGGCGGATCCGTTCGCACGGGCATCCACTCGTTGGCGTAGACGCCAGGGCAGTTCGGGTCGCTGAACGTCACGCAGTACGTGCTCGCGGAGGCGGCCGAGTCGGCCCAGAAGGCGAAGTAGTTCACTCCGCCCTCATCCTGCGGGAACGTGTCAAACGTCTGATCCGCATCCGTATCGAGGATCTCGGTACGGATCATCCACAGACCAGCGGTGCCGTTTGTTGTCCACAGCGTGCTCCAGACGCCACAGCCCAGCACACCGTTGCCGACCACCGACGACCCGTACTGCGGGTTGTCGTCAAACGTCAGCGGCGTGGAGTCCGGCGCGTAGAGCGTGTACCTGACCGGGTTGTTGTAGTCGTCGTTCTGCGCAATCGCAGTAGGTCGGTCGCTGTTTCGGCACGCGCCATAGTCGTAGACGTTGATGTCGACGGCATTGGCCGTGGGGATCTCGACGATCCATTCGTAGCCGGTTTTGTCGTGATACGGATTCGAGTTACGGGTACCGCAGTTGCCGTTGTTGTTCGAGTTGTCGTCGGTGCTCGTGATGCTGATCAGGTCGCCGTAATCACGGTCGGTGCAGTGACCCATCATCGCCGACCAGGCATTCGATGGCGCCTCGCCGTTGAGACTCTCCGTACCGAACCCCATCACGTTGGCAGGCGAGCCCATCGGAAGCGGCTCCGCGTACTCCGCCACCGCAGTGCGGCTGATGGTCACGTTGTCGAGAAAGAGGCCGGCAAAATACATGTCGACATTGGTGTCGATGATCTCGACCTCGAGCTGGTTGCTGCCCAAAGCCCGAACATGAACCTCGATGTCGCCACCGTGGGTGAAGCCGTTCTGGGCGGCGACCGAGCGAGCGGCAGC
>CALKOE010000138.1 GCA_938091985.1 uncultured Acidimicrobiales bacterium
AGAAGCTCTGTCCGAGATCGGCCTTCTCCGGCTTCAGTTGTGCGTGCGAGGAGAGAAACTCATTGCACTCGGCGCGCCACGTGGTCTCTTCCGGCGTGTCGTCGAAATCCATCTGCGAATCAGGACTGGGCGCCGTGTACCGGCTGCGGTGCCCGCTCGCCGGCGATCGACGTGTGTGCCAACTCGCCTGCTTCCGAGACCGTCATACGACGATCCCCGACCGACTCGATCGGACCCTTCTGCCAGCCATCGCACACGTTGAGTTGGCCGGCAGTGTTCTCGAATGTCCGCCCGGTGATGTCGCAACCGTCACTACCCAGCCACACGACCAACGGCGAGATGTTTTCAGGAGCCTTCTCGTCGAATCCGTCGGGGACGTCGGCGCTGTAGAAGACGCCCTCGGTCATGCGGGTGCGGGCGTCGGGAGCAATGGCATTGCACAACACGCCGTAGCGACCCCACTCTGCGGCCTGCTGGATGGTCAGGAGTGCGATGCCCGCCTTGGCGGTCGCATAGTTGCCCTGGCCGATCGAGCCGGCGAGTCCGGCCCCGGACGAGGTGTTGACCACCCGAGCCGCGATCTGATTGCCGGCCTTCGCCTGGTCTCGCCAGTACTCGATGGCATGACGAGCAGGGGCGAAGTGGCCCTTCAGATGCACGCGGGTGACCGAATCCCACTCGTCTTCCGACATACCGGCAAGCATCCGGTCTCGAAGGAAGCCTGCATTGCAGACCAGCGTGTCGATGCTGCCGAAGGTGTCGATCGCCTGCTGGATCATGGACTGCGCCTGATCCCAATCAGCGACGTCGGCCGCGTTGGCCACGGCCTCGCCGCCGGCCGCAACGATCTCCTCGACTACTTCGTTGGCCGCATCACTCGTGCCCGCGCTGCCGTCGCGTTCGACGCCCAGGTCGTTGACAACGACCTTGGCACCTTCGGCGGCAAAGGCCAGCGCGTGGGCGCGGCCCAGACCGCGCGCCGCACCGGTGACCACGACGACGCGTCCGTCGGCTGTTGCACCGTCGGTTGAAGACAAGTTGGCTCCTACGAGAACTCTGGTTGCAGCTCCGACGACACGATCCACATCGCGAAGTACTGCGCGGCCCCACCGTAGGCGTGACCCAGCGCGACCTTCGCGCCGTCGACTTGATAGTCGCCAGCGGTGCCGCGTACCTGATTGGCCGCCTCGAGACAGCGGATCATGCCCGACGCTCCGATCGGGTTCGACGACAGCACGCCGCCCGAACAATTGACCGGGAAGTCGCCGTCGAGCGCAGTTGCGCCCTCGTCGGTCATCTTCCAACCCTCGCCCTCTTCGGCGATGAGGTGACCCTCGAGCCACATCGGCTCGTACCAACTGAACGGCACGTAGAGCTCAGCGGCATCGATCTGCTTGCGCGGATTGGTGATGCCCACCTTCTTGTAGAGCGCCTTGGCACAATCGAGTCCGGCCTGGATCCGGATCGTGTCACGACCCGGGAACGACGAGAACTCGGTGCGCTTGGCGTGACCCAGCACCCACGCCGGCTTGTTGGGCGAGCGAGACACCTTGTCTTCGCTCGTGAGCACCATCGCAGCTGCGCCGTCGGACGACGGGCACGACTCGAGGAAGTGCAGCGGATCCCACAACATGGGCGACTCGCGCACCTTCTCAATCGAGATGTCTTCCAGATGGAGGTGGGCATAGGGGTTCTTCAGGGCGTTGAGCCGATCCTTCACCGCCACGGTCCACCCAATGTGTTCGGGGGCCTTTGAGCGCCGGATGTATTCACGGATCCAGGGAGCGAACGTGCCGCCTGCACCCTGACCACCGGACTTGCCGCCCGAGAGCGCCCAGGTGGCATTGCCTTCGGACTGCTTCTCGTAGGTGACCGTGAGCACGGTGTCATAGCGCCCGCTCTCAACGAGCACGGCAGCCGAAATGGCCGTCGATGCGCCGACCGAGCCGGCGGTGTGGACCCGATGGATCGGCTTGCCCACCGCACCCAGAGCGTCGGCCAACGACAGCTCGGGCATCACGACGCCCTCGAGGGCGTCGGGTGCCTTGCCGATGACGATCGCGTCGATGTCGGCGAAGGTCAGGTTCGCGTCCTCGAGCGCACGCAGCGCTGCTTCACGGACGAGGCCGTCGAGCGAGAGCTCGTCGCGGCGACGCTTGTACTTCGTCTGGCCGATTCCGACCACTGCACATGGGCGAGCCATGTCACCCACCTCCTTCGAGAACAACGACAAGATTTTGTTGCAACGCGGCTCCCGAAGCTGCGTGGGCGACGCCACGCGTCGCCTCTCCGCCAGCGATACGACGGGCGACCTCGATCACACGAGTGAGCCCCGTGGCCATGACAGGGTCGCCGGCCAGTGGACCACCGGAGGGGTTGACCGACGTTGCGTCGCCCAGCCCCAGAGCGTCACGAAGAATCAGTTCCTCGTGGGCATGGGTGATGTGGAGTTCGGCCACGTCGACGGGACCATCGGCCACGCCCGCGCCGGCCGCAGCCTGGCGGGTGGAAACCGAGTCGGTCAGATCCCGGAGTCCGGCGTGATGCGACTCGATCCGATGATCGAGGCCGGTGATCCAGATCGGGTTGTCGGACAACTCGAGCGCACGATCCCTGCGAGCGATCAGTATCGCCGCCGCACCGTCGGCCTTCGCCGAAACGTCGTGGGCTCGCAACGGCGCCATGTCGTAGGGCTCGCTGAGAAGCTCCTCGGTCGTCACGGCACCGGTCAGCTGGGCGTTGGGGTTCGACGCCGCCGCCGCCCGGCTACGGGCCACCACGTCGGCGATGTCGGCTTCGGTTGCCTTCCCGGCATCGATCAAGGCGCGGGCCTGGATTCCGGCCAGAGCATCGGGGTCGAGGCCGAGCGGCGCCACCACGTAGGGGTCGGCCTGGAGGTGGAACACCTCGCGGGCGTTGCACGGCGACGACTTGCCCGAGCCAACGACCATGGCAACATCGATGTCGCCCATCTGGAGGCGGAGCCAAGCCTCGAACAGCGCCCATGCGCCGTCCATCTCGACATGCGACTCGTAGACCGGCGGCCAAGCGCCCATCCCGTCCACGTTCGACACGAACGCAAACGGCATGCCCGACAGGTAGTCGCAGCTTCCGGCGATGGTGAATCCCACGTCGTTGCGCTCGATGCCAGCGTCGGAAAGGAGCGTGTTGACGCACTCCATGATCATCACGACCTCGGGCCCATCGAAGCGCTCGTGCGCCTTCGTCTGGGCGATGCCGATGATCGCGATGTCGTCTTCTTGTGGTTCAAACGGCATCAGAAGTTGTGCTCCTTCAAGAGGTCAGCGTCGACATCGGGCTCGCCGGTGCGCTCCCAGCGTTCGTAGACCTCTTCGCCGAGACCGAAGCCGCGGTTGTCGGGGTCATCGAAGGTGATGTCGTCGCGCCAGACCATCTGCATGCGCAGTCCGACCTTGAACTCGTCGATCGGGATGTCACGGATGTCGACACCGCCGATGGTGGTGTCGGCGCCGTCGAGCAAGAGGGAGCAACGGATGTAGGGCTCCGTCTCCGTCTGTCCGTGGTACTGGACCGGGGTGATCTCGGTGAACGACGTCACGGTGCCACGATCGGCAACCTGGACGAACTCGGCATCGAGCATCGACACCCGGTTGATCGCGTCGTAGCCGCGAGACGGCACGTGGACCTTGCCGTCGGCCGGGCTGCGCTGGCCAAGGATCTTCTTGTCCATCAACCCTTCGAGGAAGGCGACCCGATGGGGCTGCAACGGTTCACGGATGCGCACGCCAATGACGTGCTCCATGATCCCGACCGGTTCGGCTTCGGGGTCGACGTCGGGAGCGGCTGGTGGTTCTTCGCCAGGCACGAAGTGCACGTCGGTGACCGACCCGAGTCGTTCGTCGTTGAATCGCACGACGACTCGCATACCGGTCGACATCGCATCGATCGACCCGGCATCCACTGCG
>CALKOE010000139.1 GCA_938091985.1 uncultured Acidimicrobiales bacterium
GGCGCGAACAGCGGCTTGATCTCGAAGAACGTCTCCGCGTCGACGATCGCGTCGATCACTGTGCGGACGTCGTAGCCGGCCTTCTCGTCGGCGGGCAGGAGATCGCTGGTGAACTCGTGGAGCGGCTCGGTGGCTCGCGCCGGCGGTGGCGGCTCTTCCCACGATGTCGGGAGGTACGAGAAGAACGCTCGAGCGGCGTCGATCGCATCGGCATCGTCGACGCACAGGTTGTCGCCACAGCCCGACACAGTGGCGTGCATCCGTGCGCCACCCATCTCTTCGAGCGTCACGTGTTCGTTGATGACCTCTTCGGCCATGCGGGGTGAGCCGAGATACATCGAGGCGTTCTTCTCCACCATGAACACCACGTCGCAGAAGGACGGAATGTAGGCACCGCCGGCGGCCGAGGGCCCGAACAGGCAGCAGATCTGTGGCACCCGCCCTGAGAGGGCCACCTGGTTGTGGAAGATCCGACCTGCGCCGCGGCGGCCCGGGAACAGCTGCACCTGGTCGGTGATCCGGGCGCCGGCCGAGTCGACGAACCAGAAGATCGGAAGGTCTGAGGCGAGCGCCTTCTCGGTGAGTCGAACCATCTTCTCGACGGTTCGCGCCCCCCATGATCCGGCCTTGACCGTCGGGTCGTTGGCCATGACGAGCGCCGGGCGACCATCGACCAGACCCTGACCGGTCACCACACCGTCTGCGGGGAGTCCTTCGGCGGTCGCGTTGGCGAGTCGACCGTCCTCGACGAACGTCCCTTCGTCGAATAGCAGACGGATGCGCTCGCGCACGTGGAGCTTGTCGTCGCGGGCGAGACGCGCCGCGGCCTTCTCGTCGATCACGGAGGTGGCGTCGCGCGCGGCCTCGAGCCGGGTGCGGATGGTTTCGTCGGGCACGGGCCAAGTCTGGCCCAAAGGGGCCGACTCCGGGTTACTCGATCACTGCGACGATGTCGCCGCCGCCGACCGAGTCGCCGGTGCTGACCCGAATCTCCTTGATGGTGCCCGCCTTCTCGGCGTTGACGTTGTTCTCCATCTTCATGGCCTCGAGCACCACGATCGGGTCGCCCACGGCGACCTCGTCGCCGACTTCGACGACGATCTTCACGATGGTTCCCTGCATCGGCACCGCGACATCACCGGACCCGGCGCCGCTCGCGCCACCTCCGCCGCCACCAGAGCGACGGGCCCGCGGTGTGCTGCCGCCGGCGGCGGGCGCCGACTCGGGCACCCACATCGACACCGAGAAGCGCTTGCCGTTGACCTCGACGTCGAGGTCGCGTTTGATCTTCGGTTCGTCATCGCTGTCGCCGTGTGCGGCGGGCGTTGCGCCGACACCAGACAGATCGAGCGTCTCCTCGACCCATTTCGTGGAGTGCGTGTTGGCGACGAAGTCGGGGTGTTCGAGGATCGCGATGTCGGCCGGGATCGTGGTTGCGACGCCCTCGACGACGAGTTCGTGCAGGGCCCGCAGCGCGCGCTTGATCGCGACGTCGCGGTCTCGCCCCCAGACGATCAGCTTGCCGATGAGGTTGTCGTAGTACTGGCTGATCTCGTCACCGGACTCGTAGCCGGTGTCGAAGCGTGTGCCGAATCCATCGGGAGTCTTCAGCGTGGTGATCGGGCCCGGCGAGGGGAGGAAGGCACCACCGGCCGGGTCTTCCGCGTTGATCCGGATCTCGATGGCGTGGCCGCGGATCTCGATCTCGTCTTGGGTGAAGGGGAGCGGCTCGCCCGAAGCGACGCGCAGCTGCTGTTCGACGAGGTCGATGCCGGTAATCAGTTCGCTCGCCGGGTGTTCGACCTGGAGCCGGGTGTTCATCTCGAGATAGTGGAACCCGCCATCCTCGTAGAGGAACTCGACCGTGCCGGCGTTGACGTAGTCGCAGCCCTTGGCGACCTTGACCGCGGCGGCCCCCATCTCGGCGATGATCTCGTCGGGAATGCCGGCGGCCGGCGCCTCTTCGATCAGCTTCTGATGGCGACGTTGAGCGGAGCAGTCTCGTGTGCCGAGGTAGACACAGTTGCCGTGGCTGTCCGAGAGGATCTGCACCTCGACGTGTCGGGGCTTGGTGAGGTAGCGCTCCATGTAGCACTCGTCGCGCCCGAAGTAGGCGAGCGCCTCACGCTGTGCGGAGTCGAGTTGGTCGGCGGCTTCGTCGGCGTTGCGCACGACCTTCATGCCTCGGCCACCGCCGCCGTATGCCGCCTTGATCGCGATCGGCCATCCGAATTCTTCGCCGAACGCGATGACCTGGGCGGCGTCGGTGAGGAGATCTGTGGAGCCAGGGACGCCGTGCACGCCGACCTTCTCCGCTGCCTCGCGAGCGGAGATCTTGTCGCCCATCACTTCGATGGCCTCGGGCGGCGGCCCGATGAAGGTCACGCCACGTTCGGTGATCGCCCGGGCGAAATCAGCGTTCTCCGAGAAGAAGCCGTAGCCAGGATGAACCGCGTCGGCGCCGCTCTTCTCGATGGCATCGAGGATGACATCGGTGTTGATGTACGACTCGGCTGCGGTCTGACCGCCGAGCGCGAAAGCCTCGTCGGCGAGCCGCACATGAAGTGCGTCGCGGTCGAGTTCGGAGTAGACGGCAACGGTGGCGACGCCGAGTTCGCGACAAGCGCGAATGACTCGGACGGCGATCTCACCGCGGTTGGCGATCAGAACCTTGTTGAACACGTGCTAATGGTTAGTCGAATGGAACCCTTTGGTGCGACATCAGCAGCCCGCTTTCTGCCAATGAGCGTCGAGGTCGCCGCGGCCGTCGGCCCTGGCCCCTTGCGCCACGTCGAGTCGACAGGGTCCACCAACGCCGACCTTGTCGCCGAAGCACGCAACGGCGACAGCTCTGGAGCTGTCCTCGTCACCGACCATCAGACCGCGGGCCGCGGGCGACTCGACCGGGTCTGGGATGACGTGCCCGGCGATGCGCTCTTGGTGAGCCTGCGCATTCCCGCCGAACAAGTCGACGCCGCAGCAGGCGTGCGGGCGCTCGGCGCTGCGGCCCGCGCCGCGGTCGACGGGATCTGCCGCGATCGGGTGCTCGCGAAGTGGCCCAACGATCTGGTTGTGGTCGAGGGAGCCAAGCCGGGCAAGTTGTCCGGCGTGCTCGCGGAGTACGTGCCGGCGACCCATCCGGTCGTCGTGATCGGAATCGGTATCAACATCCGTCCGATCGCGCGCCAGGATTCGGCGTCGTCGGTCGTCGAGTGTGGGGGAGCCGACGACCGCGACGCGCTGCTCGCGGAGTTGCTGCGCGAACTCGCGCCTCGACTCCGCGATGGGTCCGGTGTCATCGACGAGCTTCGAGCTCACTCCGCCACGCTGGGGGCAACCGTGCGCGTCGAGTTGCCTGACGGCGCCGTGCTGGTCGGAGAGGCCCTCGACCTCACGCCCGACGGGGCCCTGATCGTGCGCGATGGCGATGGTGTCGACCACATCGTGGGAGTGGGCGACGTGATCCACCTTCGAACGACCTGACCGCCCTCGAAACGGCGGTCGGCTCCACTACGCTCCGCCCGATGTCCTCGACCGGCACCGTCGTCCTTCGGCGTACGTGGCCCCAACGTCTCGTGATCCTGTGCACCGTCGGCCTGATCGCTGCGTCGGTCAGTGCTGCCTGGTTCCTCAACGACGTCTACGAATCCGTCTCGGAGATCGGCCGGGTACCGATCTCCGGCGAGATCTTGTTCACCGAGACCGCTCCAGGCGAGCCCGTGAACTTCCTGCTCATCGGGACCGACAGCGCGCTCGGCCTCGATGCCGACGATCCGATTCTCATCGGCCGGAAGTTCGATCCGGACGGTCGCTTCTTCGCCGACAGCATCACCATCTTGCGAGTGAACCCCGAAACGGGGCAGGCCTGGGTGCTGTCATTGCCACGCGATCTGCTGGTCGAACGCAACGGCGAGAAGAACATCAACACGGTCTATTTCCTTGAGCAGGCGCCCGGTCTCATCGAAGCGATCACCGAGAACTTCGGGATTACGATCAATCACTTCGTGGCCCTCGACTTCGTCGGGTTTCGCGACGTCGTCGACGAGCTCGGTGGAATCCCGGTGTGGTTCAACCGCCCCGCCCGCGATGTCGACCAGAACGGCGTTGCTCGCAGCGGTCTCAACATCCCGACTGCGGGCTGTCACGTTCTCGGCGGTGTCGAAGCACTGCAATACGTGCGCTCACGCCACTACCAGGAGCTCAACGAAGATGGTGAGTGGGTCCGCGTCGGGGCGAACGACGACTTCGGCCGG
>CALKOE010000140.1 GCA_938091985.1 uncultured Acidimicrobiales bacterium
TGAGAAGTGATCCATGAGATGCACGCCCAAGGCGATGGTGGGTGCCGGCTCGGTGCCGACCAGCATCACTCCGTCGCCCAACCACTTGGCCACGCGCACTCCCCGCTTCGCTGCGACATTTCGCGTCACGCGACGAAACTCGCCGAGCTGACGGACCGCGGCGTGGGGGCCGTGCTCACGGGTGTAGGCGGTGAACCCGCTGAGGTCGACGACACAGAACGTGCGCGTGACGTTGAGGTGAGTGTCGCCCTCCGTCAGCTTCTCGGGCCGTGCGACCTGATCAGCGTCGGCAGCATCGGCCCACTCGCGAGCCGTCCCGGTGTCGACCGCGGCCAACGGCACGAGCAGCTCGCCCGTTGCGTCGGTACCGACCGTGAACGCGCCCGACGAAGGGACGCGCTCGCCGTGCGATGCGGGTTCTGGTGCGTTCACGCCGCCAGACTTCCACAACCCTCGAGGATTGGTGGGCTCAGGGACGACGTCGGGTGTGAACCCTGCTGGCTCAAACCCTGTGGCCACAGATCGGCCAGGGCTGCTTGCCCCGTTCCGACCAGAGCGCTCGCGTCATCGCGTCTTGCCACCATGGGGCGGCGTCGATCGGGTCGATCCCATCGAGCCAGGGGAAGAAGCGTCCGGCAACGTCGTCCCAGGTGGGCTGGTCGAACTGGTAGGCGCCGCGGTAGAGGCCGCTGCGCGAAATGGCGCGGTAGTTGTCGGTCGATTCGCACATCCGGAGCCGGTGAAGCTCATCGGCCGAGAGCACCTGGCGGGTCTCGGTTGTGGAGTCGAGGTAGAGCGCGAGCTCTTCGGGGGTGCAGGCCGCAGTGATGAACAAAGCGGCCAGGGCGAACGCGATCAAGCGAATCGTTCGACGCATGAGAGAGTGCTGCCTCCTCGGGCGAAATGCCCGTGTCGTGGCGTTGTGTCGGGGTGATCGGTCACACGACTCGCTGGTCGTGGGCAGGGGTGCAGGGCGATCACCAACGCCTCAGCGACCGACAAGGTACGGGCGTTCCGTCACACAACCGCAACATTGAGACGAATGTCACAATCGTCGAAATTTCGTATGTGTCCGCGTTCTCGCGACGCGCGTCGGCGATGCCGCTAGTCGGACGAGGCGCCCCGCGTCCGGAACCAATCGGACAGGATCGCTCGAGCCAGTTCGCTGAGGTCGGCCGACTCGTCGTCGGCCGCCGTCAGAAAGGCGCGGAGGTGGCCTCCGTCGCTGATCGCGATGCTGAGTGCGGCCAACACCTCGTCGGGGTCGGTGCCCGCCGGCATGAGCTCGGCCGGTGTGCGAGTGGTCGGTGAGAACGCCTCGGTGCGAGCGGCATACGTTGCTCGAGCGCCGTTGCGGGCTGCGTCGGCCACCGTCTCGTCGGTGGCGGAGGAGAGGGCCACCATGGTCTGGAGCCAGTCGGCCCAGCTGTAGTCGTGGTCGCCGGATGTCGACTGGTCCCACACGCCGGCTCGTTCGATCACGGCGAGCTGGTATTCCTGTAGCGAGTTCCAGATGCGCTCGTGGACCGAGCCGTAGGTGATGCGCACACCCTGCGTCCGCTCGACGTGTTCGAACACCTTGGCGTAGCTCACCGAGGAGAGCTGAGTTTCCACGCCAAGGTCCTGCAGCACTTCCACGCCCCCTTGGAGCATGAGTTCCTTCAGCTCCGCACGCGGGCGTCGCTTCTTCTTTGCAGGGAAGTCATCGGCCATGCGGCCACACTACGCCTGTGAGGGTTCGGCCCACAATTCTTGCAAGGATGTCTCGCAGTCTGTGGGGCCGCGTCGGGGGAGATCAGCCCGACGAACCTGCAGCGGCTCGGCCCTGGCGGACACATGCGGGAAGTCCGAGGCCGCGCATCGACGCACCGGCCACGCGAACCCCTGGGGCGTCGCGCTCCAGCCAGCTGTCGATCTGGTCGCAGCGATCGAGATGGCCCGGCCGGTACTGCGGAAGGCATCGGCGCCACTCACTGACCCGAGCGACGGCATCGCCCTCGAGGCCGACCGTGAGCCGTAGTTCGTCTCGGAGCTCGGCGACGACCTCGTCGGTCGACATCGTGAGCCAACGGCCGTCGTCGGTACGACCGGCCGACACGCGCATGATCACGTGTTCCCCGTCGTCGTAGTGCTCCCACTTGTAGGACGACACCGAGCAGGCCGTCATCAGCAGGCCTTGGTCGCGCGGCACGAGGAAGCCCGCGCCGTCGAGCTCGTGGGCGACCTGGTCGCGATGGGCGACAAAGGTGACCAGGACCGCGTCGGCGTACGCGAGGCCGGCGAGAACCGCCGCGGCCTCGGGTGCGTGCGGGGCGAGAAGCGCCGCGCTCACCCAGCCCGGGGTCGTCAACACGACCTCGGTCGCGGAAATCGCCTCATCGTCGGTGCGGACGATCCAGCCGGCATCGTCGCGCTCGAGGTCGAACACCTCGGAGCCGGTGCGGACCCGGTCGCCGAGCTCGTCTGCCAATGCATCGATGATGCGTTGACTTCCACCTCGCACGCCGTGGAACACGGGTCCGGCGGCGACCACGTTGGAGACGTGATGCCTCAATGCGTCGCCGAACGGACCGCCTCTCTCGGCAGCATTCGCCAGCGCGGCAGCGCCGGAGCGGATCGACATTTCGTCGGCCGTTCCGGCGTTGATTCCGCCGATGAGCGGATCGATCAGCCGAGAGAAGACCTCGTCGCCCACGCGTGGACGGAGCACCTCGCCGACGGTTGCATCACCCTCGAGCGCCGGGAGCTCAGCGGCGAGCCCGACTCGTAGAGCCTCGACCCCCGCAGCCGAAACGATCCCGCTGTCGGCCACCGCGGCAGGATCGAGTGGCGCCCCGAGCACACCGGGCGGGATGCGACGGAGCGCACCGTCGACCCACATGAAGGCGCCGCCCGGTCGTGGCGAGGTCAGGTCGGCTTCGAGACCGAGCTCGATGCACAGCTGCGTCATCTCGGGTTCGCGGGCGAGGAAGCCGTCGGCCGCCATGTCGACATCGAACGGGAGGCCGGATCCCTCCACCGGCCCTCCGGCGATCTTTCCGCCGACACGCGTCGACGCGTCGAGCACGACGAAGTCGCGACCCTGACGATGAAGTTCGTGCGCCGCCGCGAGGCCGGTGATGCCACCGCCGATGATCGCGACGCGTCCGGTCACGACCGACCGGTCCCCTCGGTACTTCCGGGTCGGGGACCGACGGTCCCCTCGGTATGCACCACCTTGACCACCTCACTCAACACATCGGGATCCACGGCCGGCATGACCCCGTGCCCGAGGTTGAACACGTGGCCGGGATGACCGGCGTTGCGGGCCAACACATCGCGGGTGCCCTCAACTGCAGGATCGACACCGGCCAACACCATGGTGGGATCGAGGTTGCCCTGCAGCGCCACGTCGTTGCCGACGCGGGCACGAGCCCGGTCGAGCGGCACGCGCCAGTCGACGCCGACTACATCGGCGCCGGCGTCGCGGATCAGCTCCAGCAGTTCGCCGGTGGTGACGCCGAAGTGGATCCGGGGCACTCCGGTGTCGGCCACATTGGCGAGCACTTTGGACGAGTGGGGGAGCACGTA
Source organism: uncultured Acidimicrobiales bacterium (assembly GCA_938091985.1). Taxonomy (GTDB): domain Bacteria; phylum Actinomycetota; class Acidimicrobiia; order Acidimicrobiales; family Aldehydirespiratoraceae; genus JAJRXC01. Next base: position 3,571 of record CALKOE010000140.1, read on the forward strand.
GCGCTCGTACTGGGAGGGCGAGAGCGCACCGGCCCACGAATCGAACAGCTGGATGGCGGAGGCGCCATTGTCGATCTGTGACCGCAGCGAGGCGATCGCCATGTCGGCGAGCCGGTCCATGAGCGAGTGCCAGAGCGCCTCGTCGTTGAACATCAGACTCTTGGTGTTCACATAGTCGCGCGACGGCCGACCCTCGATCAGATACGAGGCGACGGTGAACGGCGCCCCGGCGAATCCGATGAGCGGCACGTCGAGTTCGGCCACGAGCTGGCGCACCGTCTCGAGCACGTAGGGAGTGTCAGCCTCGGGATCGAGCGGACGGAGGCGATCGAGATCGGCGGCCGAACGAAACGGCCGCTCGACCTCCGGGCCGACGCCCGGAGTGACGGTGAGCCCGAATCCGACCGCGTGCGCCGGCACGACGATGTCGGAGTAGAGAATCGCAGCGTCGACGCCATAGCGCCGCACGGGCTGCAAGGTGATCTCCGTCGACAGGTCGGGATCGGCGATCGCATCGAGGATCGTGCCCTCGCCTCGGATCGCCCGATACTCCGGCAGTGATCGACCGGCTTGGCGCATGAACCACACGGGGACCCGGTCGTGGGGCAGGCCGCGACACGCTCGGATGAATGGGTGGTCGTCGAATCGGCCGGCGGACATGTTCGCGAGGCTACCGAGCCGCGTTGCCCGGGACGGCAGCGGGCCAGACAGTACGATCAGCGAGATGTTGCGCCGTCCGTTCCCCCTGGGCATCGCCTCGCTCGCACTGGTCGTCGCGCTCGTGGCCAGTGGATGTGGCCTGGGCGACAACGGCGGCGTTCAGGTTGCGCCGCAAGCCATCGGTGATCTCTCGGCGACGACCCGGCCGGCCCCGACGTCGAGCACCACCTCGACCACCACGTCGACAACGACAACGACAACGACAACGACCACCACGACGACGGCCCCCGCGGGGCCGAGCTACACCGTTCAGGACTACACGCGGTTCTCGCTTGCGGGTCCGGTCGAACTCTTCCATCCCGCTCGTCGGGTGGAGCTCATCGGCTTCCACGAGGCGGGCCACGACGGTTCGCAACAGCAGTCGGTCGAGCCCGGCGCGGCGCCATCGGTCACGCTCGAGAGTCGCTCGCGCAACACGGGATCGCGCACCGCGGCCGACATCGTGGTCGACCCGGAGATCGAGATTCGTTCGCCGGTGACCGGCACCGTCATCCGGGGCGGGACCTACGTGCTCTATTGCGACTACTCAGATGACTTCGTGGTGATCGAACCTGATGCCGCGCCGGGCTGGGAAGTGAAGATGTTCCACATCGACGGACTCATGGTCAGTGCCGGAGAGAGAGTCATCGCCGGGGTGACGGTGCTCGCCTCGCGAGCGACGCGGCTTCCGTTCGAGTCGCAGGTCGATGAATTCACGGCCGAGCCCTCGAATCCCCATGTGCACGTCGAAGTGATCGACCCGTCGATCCCCGACATTCCCTCCGCCGGCGGCGGGTGCTGATCGCTGCTACTGATCGGCCGTGGCGCGGCGGATGAGCTCGGTCAGACCGGCGCCATCGCTGCCGGACAGTGCACGGTCGACGGAAGCCGCTCCGGCGTTGGTGGCGTTGGCCCGAGCCTCTGCCGCCGTCTTGTCGAGATCGCCGAGTGTTTCGCCGTCGGGCTCGACCACCAGCACGGCCGTGCCGCGAGCACGCACCTCGGCCACTTCGTCGTCGAGCTTGCTGCTGAACCACGCCCGTGATGGGTCGGTGATCCAGCTGCGGCTCCCGGGAGCGGCCGTCATCGCGGATGACACGATCACGAGGTCGAAGCCGAGCGTCGCGGCGAGATCGAGGTTGGTCGACGAATGCACACCGCCGTCGACGTATTCACGTTCGCCGACCTTGCCGGGGCGGTAGGCGCCGGGAACGGCAGCCGAGGAGCGCACGGCCTGACCGATGTTGCCGCGCACGTCGTCACGACCGAACACCACACGGCGCCCGTCGGACATGCGCACCGCAGTGATCCAGAGCGGCTGATCGGGCCAGCCGTCGGGCATGAGCTCGTTCATCCGCGTCTCGAGCGGCTCGCCGGATCGGGTGCCGCGCGGCATGTTGCCGGTGGCGAGCCGAAGCGGATCGACCCTCCACGGGGGCCAGGCGGCGCGCAGTGCCATCTTGGGCGACGCCGGTCGCCAGTCTCGTTCGGCCTCTGGCTCGGTGTAGGGGGTGACGATGCGGGCGTAGATCTCTTCGGCCTCAGGGCTGATCGGCCCTCCGACCATGTGGATCTTGCGGTCGATCGCAGCCACACCGGCGCGCAATGTGACCGCGGTGATCGATCCCGCCGACGTGCCGACGACGAGGTCAGCGGTGCGGGCATCCCACCCGGCAACCTCCTGCAAGCGGCCGAGAACGCCCGAATGCCACGGATCGCCGAGCGGACCGCCGGCGCTGAGTACGAGTCCGATGGAAATCATCTGAGCAGAGGGTACGACGCGGCGGGCTCGTTGGTGTGCCGCCAGGAGCGCCGGTACAATGAACCGTTTCCCCCTTTCTCGGGAGTACGAACCCCCACGTGTCTGACCGTCACCCAGAACTCGATGCCGAACAAGCCCACCTCGACTGGGCATATGCGTGTCTTCAAGAGGCGCGCGACCGCGCCAATCGTGTCACCGGTGGGCATGAGGCCCAGAAGGGCGGCACCAACCAGCACCGGTTCGAGCGCGAATCAATGATCGAAGGGGCCGTGAATCGGCTCAGCCAGCTGAATCTGGGCGACCGGTCCCTGGTTTTCGGTCGTATCGACCCGGAGGGCACCGGTGAGAAGTTCCACATCGGGCGCCTTGGCGTGTGGGACCGAGAACAAGACCCTGTGGTGGTCGACTGGCGCGCCCCGATCGCCGAACCCTTCTATCGAGCCACCGGTCGTGAGCCGATGGGCATCGAGCGACGCCGTCACTTCGCCACGCGCGGCCGCACGATCCTCGGGATCGACGACGAGCTGTTCGGCGACATGCGCGACGTCACCGCGGATGAGCTGACGACAAGAGGGCACGGCGCACTGATTGCCGCGCTCGAGGCATCACGCACCGGCCGCCTGGGCGACATCGTCGCCACGATCCAGGGTGAGCAGGACGAGATCATTCGCGCCGACATGCCCGGCGTGTTGGTCGTCCAGGGCGGCCCGGGCACCGGCAAGACCGTGGTTGCGCTCCATCGCGCCGCCTACCTCCTCTACACCCATCGATTCCCGCTGGAGGGCCAGGGAGTGCTCGTCGTCGGCCCCAACCGGCTGTTTGTGGCCTACATCGAGCAGGTGCTGCCATCGCTCGGCGAGGCCGGTGTCGACATCGCAGTGCTCGCTGACCTGGTGCGACCGAGAGTGCGCGTCGACCGCCTCGACAGCGAACCAGCCGCTCGGATCAAGGGCGATCTGCGCATGACCAAGGTGCTTGCCCACGCAGTTCAGGATCGCGAGCGTGCACTTCGCGACGAGCTCGTCGTCGGGTTCGGACTGCAGCGATTGCGCATCACGGCGTCGGAATCGGCGTGGGTGATCAAGGAAGCGCGTCGCCGGTCACGAGGCCACAACTCCGGACGCAAGGTCGTCGAGGAGCTGTTCTTCCAGAAGCTCGCGGCGAGCGCTCGCCGCCATGTCGACGCCAACACCGTTCGTGAACGCATCCGCCACGACCTTCCCATCCGCGAGGCACTCGACTGGATGTGGCCGGTTCTCACCCCAGCGCATCTGCTCCACGACCTCTACGG
>CALKOE010000141.1 GCA_938091985.1 uncultured Acidimicrobiales bacterium
AAGGCCTTCGCCAGAACACGCGCCGAGGTGGTCTTCCCCGTGCCGCGAGGACCGTGGAACATGTAGGCGTGGCCAACCTCACCCTTGGCCACGGCGTTCTTCAGCGCCGAAACAATGTGCTGCTGACCGCGGATCTCAGAGAACTTCTGCGGGCGATAACGGCGGTAGAGCGACTGGTAGGCCATGCAGGTTCGACTCTAGGCGCAGAGCGCACCCGGCGGCGCCCTGTCTTGACGACGGGCATCGGCGCGGCGACGCCCCCTGTTGACGACGGGCATCGGCGCGGCGACGCCCGTTCCCGGGAGTGGCGGCCAGGCGATCTGCGGCACACAAGCGGCTCCGCTGAGAGCTGCTGCCTTCCGGCCCTGACCCGATTCACGGACGCCCGTTGCACAGGACCCGACCGCCACACCCCGGAACGGGCGTTGCAGGATTCACGCTACCCTCGTGGGCCGGAACCCGCACCGCGGGCTTCGCCAGGAGGGTTGCCAGAGCGGCCGAATGGGCACGCTTGGAAAGCGTGTGAGGTGCAAGCCTCCATGGGTTCAAATCCCATACCCTCCGCCACGAAAGCGCCGTCTGTCGGGAAACCGGCAGGCGGCGCTTTCGCGTCCCAGGCGGCGGATGGTCACCATGGGTTATTCCGGCTGTAAATGGGTCTCTTGTGTGAGACTGTCGCAGCGGAGCGACACCTCAGAGCTTGGAACGCCGATGTACGGACTGCCATTGGACTTCGACGCTGGGTTTCTGGTTGGCCGAACACTTGAGCAGGTCAGAATCGGGACGTTCCAGGTATCTCTCGTCTTCGACGACGCCCTGTGGTTTCACTTCGAAACGGATGTGACTGTCAAAAAGGGGCGCTGACGAGGTCGGACTGTCCGACGCTTTGGACGCGGGCAAAGCGATGGTCGATTTTATCGGCAGGTCCGTGGAGCGCGCATCTGGGACCGTCGATGGCACAATCACTCTCGAGTTCGACAACTGCGACCGAATCAAGATCCACGACTCCAGTGAGCGATACGAGAGCTACCAGATCAAACATGGTGAGAACTTCTACGTCGTCTGACAAGAAGTCCCTGTGAGTGATGTCGCCCCAATTCCGGCCGCTCGATAACCGGCATTCTTGAGCGGGGAGCCACCTCGGGTGGGCGAACGAATCCAGAAAGTGGCGAAACGTCTCCGCGGGGACGTCTTACGTCCTTCCCTCGGAGTCCGAACGTTGTCGCATCAGAACCGCCACGAAAGTCCCGCTACGTTGGCGAATCCAGCGCAGACAGACCAGGTGGCGGACACATGGAGCAGACGGAAGCAGAAGCGAAGGCTCGCGACGGCTACGACCGCATGGCCGATGCCTACACCGACCATGTTTCCCTGGAGATGGCCGTCCCCTCGCTCGTTCGTTCGCTCCTCGAGTCGTTCGCTCGCGAAGTCCAGGAGGAAGGTGGCGGCAAGGTCGCTGACGTGGGTTGCGGCCCCGGCCACATCACGGCCTTTCTTGCCGAGCTCGGGCTGGACATCTTCGGGATCGACAATTCCCCGGCGCTGCTCGACATCGCCCGAGCCGCCAACCCTGACATTCGTTTTGAAACCGGTCAGCTTGCTTCGCTTCCCGTAGCTTCCGGTTCGCTGAAGGCTGTGGTCTCGAAACACTCGTTGATCCACACCCCAGCCGACCTCGTGCCGTCGGCATTGGACGAGTTCGCCCGCGTGCTGGAGCCCGGCGGCCTGCTCTTTCTGTCGTTCTTCGGAGCCACCGAGCCCGCGACGCACGGCGAGAGTTTCGACCATGCGGTCACCACCGCGTACCAGCTCGACACTGAGATCATGGCGAAGTTGGTCAGCTCCGCCGGCCTGACCGAGGAGCTGCGAATCGTCCAACAGCCTCGCGAAGGCGAACGTCAGCTGCCCCACGGAACCTTCTTCGCCAGGCGCTAGCCGGCAGTGCGCGAGAGCTGAGCGCGTCCAGCCGGTGTGGGTGTCGACGAGCGTGAGCCCGGCCGACGAACAACGACTGCGGTTTTGGAGGATCACTATGCTGCCCCCGTGGGACTGAACAAGCGCGTGCGCAAGCGGTTCGAATCACGGATCTCGGGTGGGGAAGAGATCGACGCGGTCGTTGCCCTGCAGCGAGACCTCGAGGGTGTCCGGCCTGGCGGCTTCGGCGGAGGCGGGGTTCACGGCGCCTATATGACCGCGACGGGGATCACCGATTCGCTCGCATCGGAAGCACCGATGGACCAGCAATGGTGCGTGCTCACGAAGTCGCGACTCCTGCTCTTTCGCAAGAAGGCCTCGGCTCTCTCGCTGTTGGCGACCAAGGGTCCACTCGAGCACGAGCTCGACCGGGCGGGGCTTCATCTGCGATGGGGGGACTATCGGGGCGGCAGCGCCAAGCTGAGAATCCGGATGATGCACTTCGCTCTGGCCGACGGTCGAAGCACCGTGCAGAACACCGTGCTCGGATCGGCGCTGAGGAAGTCCACCCCGTCGACGACGCCTTCGCCGACCGCAGCGCACTCACCTTCCGGTCGGGTGCTCCTAGCGCCGTTCGCGGCTTCGAGTTCGACGGCAGCGAAGGAACGGAAGCCTCCGAGCCCGATGTATGTGGTGTGCAGTCCTTCACCGACACCGGTTGGATGAGCTTCACCCCGCCCAGCTCCGGCCCATGGATGCTGGAAGTGAAGGCTGACGATGAGTTCTCGTTCAGCGTGTTCAAGGGGACCAGCATCAGCGGTCTCACTCCGCTGACGTGTGCGATCTCGCAGCGTCGCGCCGTCGCTCTGCAGCTCACTGCAGGGACCGAATACGCGATCCAGATCCACGGCGTCGACGACACCGGTCACGGCGTGGTCCGTGCCGAGTTCGCCAACAAGATCCGTGGCATGGCCCAGATCATCGACGGCACCGGCGACGGCACCGACACTCACTCCGGTGAGGCATCAGCGGCTGCGCTGCTGGATGACGGTCGACCGGTCGTCGGCCACGTTCTGACCGACGACACCGACTCGGGCCGCGACATCGTGGTTTCCGAACGTGCCGGCGATGGCACATGGGACCGCACGGTCGTCAACTCGTGGGCCGGTAGCAACTCCGAGATGGACATCGACATCGTGGTTCTGCCGAACGGCGAACCTGCAGTTGCGTACTACCAGAACGTCGCCGATGAACTCCGCTATGCGGAACGCAGCGGCGGCACCTGGACTGACGTGCTCGTCGACGAGGCCGTGCAGAACGCACTGTCGTTGATCGTGCTTCCCAACGGCGAGCCCGCCATCGCTTACCAAGATGCCGACGACGAGGTTCGATTCGCCGAGCGCTCGAGCGGCACGTGGGGCGACGTCCTCGTTGATGCCGACGGCGACGGAACCAGCACCGACCTCGGCGACGACCTCGATGCACTCGTCTTCGAGGGACAGCCCGCGATCGCCTACGGCGACTCCGACAACCACGAGCAGCGCCTTGCCCGCCGCAGCGGCGGCGGCACGTGGAGCGATTCGCTGATTCTCGGCACTCGCGAACTGGCCAATGGCGATACCTACGAGGGTGCCAACGGTCGGCCCGGCCTGACCGTGAACCCCGACGGTGACCTCGTCATCGCCATTCAGGACTACGACAACGCCCACACCACAATGGGCGTGTTCGACGGCTCCAGCTGGGAGCTCGAGGAGATCCTCACTGATCGCCTCGTCGCCGAGCTGGGTTGGAGCTCGACCGCTCGGGTCCTGTTCGACAAGGCCGGCATGCCGGTCATCATCTGGCACGACAACAACTACGGCGGCTTCGTCGGTGCGTCGGCTTGGAACGGCAGCAAGTGGATCGAACAGATCACCACGAGCCGTCTGTCGAACCCGTTGAACGCAACAACCGAAGAGGGTGCTGCGAGCTTCGCCGACCACATCGACGCGATCCTGATGCCCGACGGACGTCTTGCGTGGACCACGCCTGACAACCAGACCGGCGACCTCTACTGGGTCGAGGACCGCGCTCGTGTCTGCCCGAACGGGGCGACGCCCTTCACCGACGTGAGCGCGACATCGTTCGCCAAGAACGACATCCCGTGCATCTTCGGCCTGGACATCACCACCGGCACCTCGGCGACCGAGTACTCGCCTGACGACTCCGTCACCCGCGAGCAGATGGCCGCCTTCATGGCCCGCCTCTACCGCCAGCTCACCGGCGAAGAGTGCTCCGGCGGCACGACCCCGTTCACCGATGTCAGCCCGACATCGTTCGCCAAGGACGACATCCCGTGCATCTTCGGACTCGGCATCACCACCGGCACTTCGGCGACTGAATACTCGCCGAACGGCCTCGTCACCCGCGAGCAGATGGCCGCCTTCATTGCGCGGCTCTACCGTCTCGTGACCGACCCGGGTTGTTCCGGTGGCACCACGCCGTTCACCGACGTGAGCGCAACGTCGTTCGCCAAGAACGACATCCCGTGCATCTTCGG
>CALKOE010000142.1 GCA_938091985.1 uncultured Acidimicrobiales bacterium
GACGCGCCGGCTCTTCAACACGGAGCCGGAGAAGCGAACAGCGAGCTCATCGGTGCGGGTCGGGTCGACGCTCAGAGAGCCACATCCGGGGCGCCAGTCGGGCAGGTCAACACCCAGCGCGTCGATGCCGGTGAAGTTCTCCCATTGCTCGCGCGACCAACCCTCGATGCGCTCGGCGCCCGCTCCATCGGTCACGCGCAGCAGGGTCGGCACCGTCTCGATCTCGTGGTGCCATGACAGGGCCAGGTCGTCATCGTGGATCACCCAATCGGCGTCGGCGGGGAACGTCGGATCGTCCTGGGAGATCACGGTGAGGTCGCCGCGGGCTGCGAGATCCTCGAGGACAGGAGCGACCAGCACGCAGGTCGGACAGTCCTGCTTCACCACGGCGACGAGGCCTTCGGGAAGTGGCGGGGGCGATGTGGCGCTCATCGCCTCACCATAGTCAGATCCCCCGCGCGGCCAAGAACGGTCGTGTCATCTCAGATGCCAGAACTGAGAGACTTCCGTCACAGAACCCTCGACGGGGTACCCGACCGTTGGCTAGCGTCGGCAGCTCATGGGGGATGAAGACTCGATCGATCTATCGTTTCACGGTGTCCGGGGTTCGACACCGTGTAGCTGCCCAACGGTGCAGCGCTACGGCGGCAACACCAGCTGCGTCTCCGTCGAGACCGCCGGCGCCGACCCGATCGTGTTCGATCTCGGCACCGGATTGCGGCCGTGGGGCTGTTCGATGCCGGCCGGCGACGGCGTCACTGTTCATGCCCTTGTCACCCACCTTCACTGGGACCACATCCAAGGACTCCCGTTCTTCACCCCGCTGCAGTCGCCCGACTCAGCGCTCAACGTCTACGGCCCCGGCGACGAGAACGAGACGCTCGAGACCACGTTCTCGAAGTTCATGAGCCCGCCGTTCTTCCCGATCGAAGTCGCACACCTTCCTGCCGCGGTCGAGTTCCACGACGCGCACCACGACGATCTCGAGATCGCCGGAGCCGAGGTGATGGTCCGGCCGGTGCCGCACTGCGGAAAGGCCAACGGCTATCGCGTCACCCGCAACGGGGTGTCGGTCGCCTACGTCCCCGACCACCAAGAACCGGTCGGTCGACCCGACTATGTCGATCCAGCCGTGCTCGAGCTCTGCGCCGGTGCCGACGTCCTCATCCACGATGCGCAGCTCTGGGCCGAGGAGTTTCCGGCCAAGGCCACCTGGGGTCATTGCACCCCCGAGTACGCCGTCGAGGTCGCAGCCCAAGCCGGGGCCCGCACGCTGGTGTTGTTCCACCATGACCCCTCGCACACCGACGAGGACCTCGACGAGATGACCGAGCGGATCTCGGCGCTCGCTCGAAGCCGCGGGATCGGCGAAGTGTTGTGCGCAACGGAGGGCCTGAAGCTCTCCGTCACCGCCCACGCCTGACGGAGCGCTACCGTGCGCTGCGATGCGGGCGCCCGATGCGTCCGAGGTGAGGAGCACAACAATGTCGATCGACCCCAGTGAGTACCGCCGTGTGCTCGGCCACTTTCCGACGGGTGTCACCGTCGTCACCGGCGCAGATGAGAACGGTCCGGCCGGCATGGCAATCGGATCCTTCGCTAGCGTGTCGCTCGACCCGCCGTTGGTGATGTTCTGCCCTGGTTCGGAGTCGGCGAGCTGGTTGCGGATCAAGGAAACCGGTGCGTTCTGCGTGAACGTGCTCGGCGCAGATCAAAAGGACACGTGCGGCGTGTTCGCCGGCAAGGCCGACGACAAGTTCGAGGGCATCGACTGGACGACGGACGTCACCGGCGCGCCGGTGATCCCGGGATCGATTGCCGTGATCGACTGTGAAATCCACTCCATCCTCGACGGCGGCGATCACGACATCGTCGTGGGTCTCGTGAAGTCGATGTCGACATCCGACGATGCCGCCGAGCGGGGTCCGCTCCTCTTCTTCCAGGGTGGCTACGGCCGCTACGAGGCCATCTAGGCATGCCCATTTATGCCATCGGTGATCGGGTGCCGGAGATCCACGAGACGGCCTATGTCCATCCGGAGGCGACGATCATCGGGAGCGCGGTCATCGGGCCCGACGCGTCGGTATGGCCCCAGGCCGTCATCCGAGCCGACGACAACATCATCACCGTCGGTGAGGGCTCGTCGATCCAGGACGGCGCGGTGCTGCATTGCACGCCCTTCCACGCAACGACGGTCGGGAAGTTCGTGACGGTCGGGCACCTCGCGCACCTCGAGGGCTGCCGTGCCCTCGACTATTCGCTGATCGGCACCGGGAGCATCGTGTTGCACGATGCGGTGATCGGCGAGCACGCGCTGGTCGGCGCCGCAGCGATGGTGCCAGGCAAGGTCGAGGTGCCTCGGTGTGCGATGGCGCTCGGCGTGCCGGTGAAGATTCGAGAAGACGCAGTGCCGGAAGGGCACTCGCAGATGAACGTCGACACCTATATCGCCCGGGCGAGGTTGTTCGCCGCTGAACTTCGCCGGATCGACTGAGCGACCTTGTCGGCCGACCCGTATCGGATCCTGGTGGTCTGCACCGCCAACATCTGCCGTTCGGTGATGGCCGAGCGGTTCTTGCGCCGCGATGCAGCGGCACGAGATCTCGGTGGGCTTCACATCTCGTCGTGCGGGATTCTCTTCGACGGCGAACCGGCCTCCGACACCGTGATCTCGGTGCTCGCCGAACGTGAGATCGACGCCACCGATCACCGGTCTCGCAAGTTCACCCCCGAACTTCTCGACGACACCGACCTGGTCGTGACGATGGAACGTATGCACGCCCGTGAGTTGGCAGTCACGATGGAGGGCGCATCGTCTCGGGTCCACACCCTCGGCGCCACGGTCGCGTGGTTCGCCGAGGCCGAGGACCTTCCCGACACGCCAAAGGAGCGCATCACCCGGTTTGCCGAGGGTCGGAAGTCCTCCGATCTTCTGGGCTCCGGACCCGACGAGGTTGCTGACCCTCACGGCAGGTCGAAGCGGATCCATCGCAAGACCGCCGACCGGTTGGAAGCGCTCAGCGGCGCGCTGCTCGACGGTCTCTACGGCCCGGGCCAAAATACCTACAGGTGACAGGGCCGGGGGCCGACGCAAGAAGGATGCCCCGGGAGCGAACCGTCACGTCGATGCCTGCAA
>CALKOE010000143.1 GCA_938091985.1 uncultured Acidimicrobiales bacterium
GCGTAGGTGTCGGTCTGTCCTTCGGCGTCAGGGCCGGCCGGATACCAGACCTCGACGAGGTTGCCGGTGGGCAGCTCGCGGGTGGTGACGCCGACGGGGTAGGGACCGACCTCGGCGAGTTCGGCGGCGGTGACCAACGGCGGTGCTTCGGTGGTCGTTGTGGTGGCCGTGGCCTCGGTAGTGGTCGTGGCGACCGTCGTCGTCGTCTCGACTGTTGTGGTGGTGACGGTGGACTCAGCAGCGTCGCCGTCGTCGTCGCCGCAGGCGGCGGAGAGAAGGGCGAGTGCGGTCAGAGAGACGAGAAGGCGACGCATCGACGCGACGCTAGGCGTTCGTCTCGCATCTTGGCCCATCGTGTGATCGACTCCCGGACGAAGAATCGTTCTCGAGGAGTTGCTGTGGACATCAGAGAAGCGCTGTACACGACCCGGGCCATGCGTCGGGTGAAGCCCGACCCCGTGCCGGACGACATCCAGGCCCGCATCCTCGACGCGGCGGTGCGAGCGCCGAGTGGCGGCAACGCCCAGGGCTGGCGGTTCATGCTGGTCGACGACAAGGACCAGATTGCCAAGATCGCGGCGCTCTACGAAGAGTGCATCGCCATGTTGTGGGACACCGTCTACAAGGATCAGGTCGCCCACGCGAACACATCGGACGACCCCGATGCGAAGCAGTTCAAGTCGATCATGAACTCGGTCACGTGGGCGCAGGAGAACTTCGCCACGTACCCGCTCCTGCTTTTCGCCTTCGATCAGTTCGACACGACGGGTGGCTCGATCTTTCCAGCGGTGTGGAGCGCGATGCTCCAGGCCCGCGCCGACGGCATCGGCTCGTCACTCACAAGCGTGCTGATGTTCAAGAACGAGGAGACGCTCGACGTGCTCGGCGTGCCGACCGAAGAAGGCTGGCGCATGTCGTGCTGTGTGCCGTTCGGCTACCCGACCGGCAAGTGGGGTGTGGCAAAGCGTCGCCCCGCCCACGAAGTGTCGTACCGCAACACGTGGGGGACGCCGGTGGGGTTCGAGATCAACGAGCCGCTCTGGCCCTAGTGGCCCTGGGGTAGGGGAGTCACTCCCAGGCCCACTTCGTTGCCCGCGGCCCGAAGTCTTCAGCTGTCTCGATCATTCCGAACGCGCGCTCCGGGATCACCTCGAAGCTCGCGTTCTGGCGGAGGAAGTCGACCATGTCCGGCCCATCTTCCATGCCGGGTTCGTCGCCGTACTTCGCCGCGTACGCGGTTGCCATCTCTCGCACCCCGGCGTCGTCGAGCGGCACAGCCTTGCCCTCGATCGAGACCACGTGGACCGCATCGTCGTTGGTGACGACCACCTGGTTGTTCTCCGCGATGTTGCGCACCTTGCGAGCGCTGCCCGCACAGCTGAAGCCGTAGCGTTCGCGGTCGGGCATCCAGACGCCCCACACCGGCATGGAGTGCGGGCGTCCCGCTCCGTTGACCGTGACCAGCCAGAAGTTGCGACTCTCGGCGAGCCGTTCTTCGGCCCATGACCATGGGAGCGTGCCGTCGAGTTCTTCCGGAACGCCGTAGTCGGCCATCTGAGGACGTGAGATACGAGGCATGAGGCCGACACTAGGGGCACAATGACGTGATGTCCGAGGCTCGCACGGTGTTCGTTGGTGTTGATACCGGCGGCACCTACACCGATGCTGTCGTGTTCGACGACACTGCGGCCGAGGTGCTCGCGAAGGCCAAGGCGCCGACGACCCATGACGATCTGGCGATCGGCATTCGTGGTGCGCTCGACCAGGCGTTGGCGATCGCTGAAGTGGACCCGGCCGACATTCGCTTGGTGTCGCTGTCCACCACCCTCGCCACGAACGCGCTCGTGGAAGGCACGGGCCGACCCGCGTGCCTGGTGCTGATCGGGTTCGAGGCCGAAGCGCTCGATCGCGGCGGGTTGCGCGATGCGCTCGGCACCGACCAGGTGATCTCGATCGCCGGCGGCCACACCTCGCATGGCACACCCCAGGCCGATCTCGACGTTGTTGCGCTTCGCGCCGCCCTCGGGGATCTCGATCGAGACGTCGAGGGGATCGCGGTCACGGCCCAGTTCGGCGTCCGCAATCCCGAACACGAGCTCGCCGCACGCGACGTGATTCGTGAGATGACCGGACTGCCGGTCACCTGCAGCCATGAGCTGTCGGACGGACTCAACGGTCCGAAGCGCTCAGTCACCGCGCTGCTCAATGCGCGGCTGATTGCCATGATCGATGGGCTGGTGTCGACCACCGGTGAGATCCTGCAGAGCCGAGGAATCGACGCGCCGATCATGGTGGTGCGAGGGAACGGGTCGCTCGTGTCGAGTGACTTCGTCCGTGATCGCCCGGTGGAGACGATCCTCTCGGGTCCGGCAGCCAGCCTGGTCGGGGCGGCGTATCTTGCCGGAGCCGACGATGCGATCATCGCCGACATCGGTGGCACCACAACCGACATCGCGGTCCTGCGAGGCGGGCTCCCCGAGTTCGGTTCGCAGGGTGCGACGGTGGGCGGACACCAGACGATGGTCGAGGCGGTGCTGATGCACACTCACGGCATCGGCGGCGACAGCGAGGTCGCCGTCGCCGACCGAGCGGTCGGAGCGCAATTGGTGATCGGACCTCGTCGAGTGGTGCCGATTGTTGTCGCGGCGGTGACCCATGGGGACGTGATCGAGCGAGCGATCATCCGTCAGTCCGGGTCTGAGACGCCGCCGGCCGACTGGGCCGGAATGTTCGTGAGCGTCACCGAGCGAGCGGCCACGGCCCGCACCGACCAGACCGAGGCTCGCGTGCTCGCCGCTATCGGCGACGAGTTGGCGGCAGCCGACATGGTCGTGTCGTCGAGCCTGCAGGCGAAGGCTCTGCGGCGTCTTGTCGCTCGCGGGCTCGTTCGGCTCTGCGGCTTCACCCCCACCGATGCGAGCCATGTGCTCGGTCTCCAGACGACACATGAGCCGGAGCTCGCCGGCCGAGCGGCCGACCTCTTCGCCCTTCGCCGAGACCGCTACGGCAACCCGGTCGCTCCCAATGGCGAGGCGCTGAGCGCGGCGGTCGTGCAGACCCTGGCCCGCCGTTCGGCGGAGGCATTGCTCGCCGCTGCGCTCGTGCGCGATGGCGTGTCGCCCGATGCCGTCGGGTCCGAGTTGGTCGCTGCCGCGCTCGATGACCGGGTGACGACCACGCGGGTCGACATCGGCCTCGCCGTGCCGCTCATCGGGCTCGGGGCGCCGGCATCCACCTACTACCCGATGATCGGCGAGCTGCTCGGAACGGCGGTGGAGATTCCGCCCCACGCCGATGTCGCCAATGCAATCGGTGCCGTCGTGGGCAAGGTGCGGATCCGGCGGCAAGTGACCGTCACGGCGCCTCGGCGGGGCGTCTTTCGCGTCCACGCTGGTGCCGAACCGGAAACCGTCTACTACGAAGACGAAGCGCGTCGTCGGGCGACGGCGGCGGCCGAACACGCCGTGAGTTCGGAGATGGTGCTCGCCGGTTCGCCGGTCTTCGAGGTCGAAACCCATTGGCAGCAGAAGTCGGCTGAGGTCGAGGGTCGTGAGCTGTTCGTGGAAGGCGTCGCCACGGTGATCGCGAGTGGTCGCCCCAAGCTCGACTGAGGAGCGAAGGAACGCGAGAGCGCCCCGGCGCTACGTTTCGGCGATGGCCAACAAGTTCGCCGGCGGCGATCCGGACTACATCCGTGCGACGCAATACGGCACGCCCGAGAAGCTGAGCGCCCGACAGCGACTCCACAGCCGGTACCGAACCGCGCCGGTGCGCTGGTTCGAATGGATGGCGGCCGAGATCCCGTGGCAGCCGGGAACCGTGGTGGAAGTGGGGTGCGGCCCCGGTGATTTCTGGGACGAGGCACGCCCGCCGATCGACGGGCGAGTGGTGCTGACCGACCTCAGCGCGGGCATGGTGGCTGCGGCGATCGGCCGCGCACGAGGAGCTGGATACGACGCCGAAGGCAGGGTTGCCCCGGCGCAATCGCTCCCGATCGTCGACGCTGCTGCAGCCCACGTGGTCTCGAACCACATGCTGTATCACGTGCCCCATCCTCCGGATGGCGTGGCCGAGATGGCTCGGATCGTCGCTGACGACGGGCTCGTCACCGTTGCCACCAATGGCGAGAACCACATGGCGGAACTGAAACAGATCGAGCGCGCCGTGTTCGACACCGACGTGGCCGACTCCACCGTTCGGGCCTTCGGACTCGAGAACGGTCGCGCGATGCTCGAGGCCCACTTCGAGTCCGTCGAACTTCGGCGGTTCACCGACGAACTTCGGGCGACCGACCCACAGCATGTGGTCGACTATCTGAGCTCGTATCCACCGGGCGAGGATGCGACCGCGAGCCAATACGACGCGATGCGATCGCTCGTCGACGCCGGGTTCGCCGCAGGTGATGGCGTGTTCACCATCCGCAAGGACGCCGGGATGTACCTGTGTCGCGGCCCGCGGCGCGGCTGAGCTACGTTCCGGCGATGGCGCTCGACGACGAACTCACCAACCGGATCACGTGGAAGATTCCCAACGCATTGGCGTTGGTCGGTTCCAAGGCCGGCGACGAACGCAACGCGATGACCACCAGTTGGATCTCCCAGCTGGCCATGGAGCCAGTGCTGATCGGTGTTGGCGTCGACAACTCCGCGGTGACACATCGGCTCATCACCGACGGCGGCTGTTTCACGGTGAATCTCTGGGACAGCGATGACACCCGTGTGTTCGTGAAGTTCTCGAAGCCGGCCGTCGACGACGGTGCCACTCTCAACGGCCGGGCCGTGAGGGCAGCAACCACTGGGGCGCCGGTCTTCGACGAAGCGATTGCGTGGCTCGATTGTGAGGTACGTCAGGCGATCGACCTCGGCAGCCACACGCTCTTCATCGGCGAGCTCGTCGATGCCGCGATCAACGATGACGAGAAGCGAGCGGCGTCGATGTCGGACACTCGCATGAAGTACGGCGGCGTCAAACGCCACTGAGGGTCAGGCTGCGCCGAATCCAGGGTCGTCGGCGCGCGGACCTCGCGGCGGCGTGCGCGGCCAGACGAGGTGATCGTCGACGAACAGTCCGAAGGTCGCGCTGGGTCGGGGCGTGCCGACGACGGTGCCGAAACCCTCGGACCCCAGTCGCTCGAACTCATCGAGACTGATCTGGGTGACGCACACCGGGGCGGCACCGCGCAAGACGCTGGGTGCGTAGACAGCGAGCAGGGGTGTCCACCCGTGCTTCGGCTTCTCGTGGGGTGTCGGTGACACCGCGACCATCAAGGCGACTCCACCGGTGAAGCTCGCAGCGAGGGCCGCGAACTCACGGGTGATCCCGAGGGCGAGGACGACCGACACCACCACGGCGCCGGTGACGAGGGTGAGGAGCAGTCGCTCGACGCGGCCGGTGTGGCGATCCTGTTGTGTGGTCGCCTGACCGACGAAGGTTCTATAGGGACGGAGCGCGACGTCGGGGTTGTCGTCGATGAGAATGCGGGCTTGGAACGCCCGCTGCTCCTCCTGCCAGCGCAGATCCATCCCGCGAAGTTACGCGCGACTGAACGTCGGGATCTAGTCCGCCTGCCCGAACGTGGGCTCCGGTCGGCCTTGTACTCCGACGTCGACGGCCATGAGGTCGCCGGGTGTGAAGCCGTCCTTCCCCTCGGCTGAGGGCTTCGAACCGGCAGCACCGATCGAGGTGACGTAGAGGGTCGACAGATCGGAGCCTCCGAAGGCGGGCATCGAGGGCTTCTCCACGGGCAACTCGACACGCTGATCGATGCGTCCGTCGGGGGTCACCCGGATGACGGACCAGCCGTAGACCGAGGCAGACCAGTAGCAGCCGTCGGCATCGAGGCACGCACCGTCGGGCTTGCCCGGCAACGGGTCGTAGTCGAGAAAGGCGCGCACGTTGTGGCGCTCGCCGGTGTCGAGGTCGTAGTCGGCGACGAGCACGGTCTGGGTGGGTGTGTCGGCGAAGTACATCAACCCGCGCTCGGCGTCGAAGGCCAGCCCGTTGGGGACCCCGAGGTCGTTGAGAAGGACATCGATCGAACCGTCGCTCCCGATCCGGTAGAGGCTTCCGCTGGAGCGGCCATCTCCGGTGTCGGGCCACATGGTTCCGACGACCATCCGGCCGCCAGGGTCGACCCGACCGTCGTTGCAGCGGTTGCCGGTGCTCGGGTCCTCGACGGCGAGCCAGGGAGTCACGTCGCCGCTCGCCCAGTCGAGCCACACAAGCTGATGCTCGGTGGCCACCAGGAGCCGTCCGACATCGGCGGTCAGGGCACAGGAGCCTGGTCGGGCCCCGATCGGGCGGAGCTCGTCGAGCCCGGTGCTCGGGTCGTAGCGGTGGACGGCATGACCGTCGATGTCGATCCAATAAAGGCACTGCTCGCGATCACTCCACAGCGGGCACTCGCCCAGGAGGATGCCGCCGCTCACGGCGCGGTGGACGCTGGGTTGGGTCATGTTGTCGGCCTGCTCACGCGGTGGAAATGATTGTCGGGGAGGAGACCGGTTGGTCCGGGTCGAAGTAGGGCGCCGTGCCGTCGATCTCGCAGCGGCGGACGATACGGCGCTGGGGCCAGTGATCGGCGGCCGCTCGATGCAGCGTGGCCCGTTCGTCCCAGATCGCGAGGTCGCCATCGCGCCATTGCCACCGGCAATGGAGGCGCGGATCGTTGACGTGTTCGCCCAGGTACCGGAGTAGCGCCGCGTTTTCGGCGTCGGTCAACTCGTTGATGCGACGGATGAAGTTTCGGGCCCACAGCAGTGCTCGTTTGCCGGTCTCGGGGTGGGTCCGCACCATCGGGTGCACGACGGCCGGATAGTTGTCTCTGAGTCCGTGCACGAGCTCGTGGTTCGGGTCGCCGGTCTTTTCGATCATCCGCCGGATGAATCCCTCGTTGTCGTGGGTGACCGTGAGTCCACAGAGGAACTCCTGCATCACTGGAGAGAGCAGCTCGTAGGCCTTCGTGGCGGAGCACCAGAGCGTGTCGCCGCCGACCTCGGGCTTCAGTTCCATATGGAGAAGCGCGTACGCCGGCGGTGTCGCGGTCCAGGTCACATCGGTGTGCCAGGTGTCGGCCTTGTTGGGGCTGTCGCGTCCGTCTTCGATCACCGTCATGGTCGGTTCGGTCGAGCCCATCAGCCGAGCGACCGGGAACACCGATGGAGTGCCGAACCGCCGACCGAGGTCGAAGTGTTCGGCTTCGGTCAGACCGACCTCGCGAAAGAAGATGACTTCGTGCTCCAAGAGCGCGGCCTTGATGGCCGGGAAGTCGTCGCCCGGGTCGCGAACCTCGACACCTCGAATCTCCGCGCCCAGCGCGCCCGTGACGGGAATGATCTCCATGGCCGGACGTTATGCGCAGAGAATTGCGCTCACAAGGTTGGACTTTGGCTGCCTGACGCGGTGAAGTAGTGAGATGAAGCTCCGCGTCCCTGTGGCTGGCATCGTTGCCGGCATCGCCCTGTTTGCGACCGCGTGTGGAGGTGGCGGCGATTCCGATGCTGGTTCCGCGCCGGTCTTGATCCAGCAAGGATCGCAAAGTGTCGACACCTCAGACCTGGTGACCACCACTGTTGCCTCGGTGGACGGAAACGCAGGTGGTGCCGCCGAGGGCGAAGGCGGAGACGGCGGTGATGGGGTCGAGCCGGTCGGCGATGACACGTCGGCGACCACCACGTTGCCGCAGAACGAGCAGAGCGAGTCGGAAAACATCGATGACTTGTTCACGGCCATGCGTACGTTCAACTCGTGCCTCGAGGACGAGGGTCAGCCGTTCATTGGATTCGACCCGAACGCACCCGACGATGATCCTCGGCGATCGCCGGCCTATCTCGAGGCGCTCGGTAAGTGTGCGGCGGTGAGTCAGATCCAAGAGGCCCTGGCCTCTGCCGACCTCGGATCCGAGGGCAAGACGCCCGAAGAGATCGAGGAGCGCAACCGTGGGCTCATCGGGTTTGCTGACTGCTTGAAGGGGCGCGGCTGGAATCCGCAGCCGTTCGAGCCCGACGAGAACGGGCTGCTCGAGGTCGGCGATCTCGGAGCTCCAGAGGGCGAGAACCTCTTCGAAAGCGCCGACATGGACGACTGTCGCCGCATCGGCACCGAACAGGCCGAGGCGGAGGGCTGAGTCGCCCGGCCAGACGATCTGGCTCGGCGCGCGCGGGGCCGCTGTCGTAGCCTGCGGTGATGACCGACGCAGCCAGTCCTCGCCTCGCCTTCGTTCAGTCCATGTGGCACGACGACATCGTCGGTCGTGCCAAGGACGGCTTCACTGAGATCGCCGGAGCGCATGCCGAGATCGAGTACTTCTCGGTGCCCGGCGCGTTCGAGATCCCGCTCTTCGTTCGCAACCTCGCCGACACCGATCGCTTCGACGGCATCGTTGCCGCGGGCTTCGTGGTCGACGGCGGGGTCTACCGCCACGAGTTTGTGGCCGACGCGGTGATCGGTGGGCTGATGCGAGTCCAACTCGACACGTCGGTGCCCGTGTTCTCCTGTGTGCTCACGCCGCAGATGTTCCACGAACACAACGATCATGTGGAGTTCTTCACCACGCACATGATCGGCAAGGGTCAAGAGGTTGCGCGTTGTGCGCTCGCCACCCTCGAGGCGCGGGCAGCACTCGTCGGCTGAGCCCTACGGCACCGTCGTCGGCACCGTCGTGGTCGTCGACGTGGTCGAAGGTGGGATGTAGACGCCCGCCAAGACGGTGTCGAGCCAGTTCACCTGCGCCTGGAACACACTCACGCCGGGCGAGAACTCGGTGGTGAAGAGATCGAAGCCGTGGCCGACGCCTTCGTTGGCAAAGAGGACATAGTCCTGTCCGACCAGATCGGCTTGGGTGACGATCTCGGTGGTCAGCGCATAGGGCACGAGCGTGTCGGCGGTGCCATGGCTGATGAAGAGCTGCGGTTCGGCGTAGATGTAGCCCGGCGCGGTGAAGGCGCCGCCCGGCCCGTCGATGAAGGTCGCGGCGTCGCCGGGGGTGTTGGCCCAGCCGTAGCCGCCCCAGTTGTCGACCACCGCAGCGATCGGTGGCCGTTCGATGCCGTAGTCGTCGAGTGCGAAACCGACATAGAGCGCAGCAATCGATCCGGCGGAGTTGCCCATGAGGACGGTGTTCCACATGTCGATCTCGGGTCGTGCATGAAGGAAGTCGATGGCGTAGAGGATGTCGTCGACCGCGGCGATCGCTGCCGTCGTCTGGTTCGAG
>CALKOE010000144.1 GCA_938091985.1 uncultured Acidimicrobiales bacterium
TCGATCACCGGCCCTCGGATGAATCACGTCGTCGACCTGGAGTCAGCGGCAAGCGGCAAGCCGGCGGATGAGGTGAGGGCCGGCTACGTGCGCCAGGTGTCGATGCAGACCTTCATCGAACCGGAAGAGATCGCCCAGACGATCGCTTTCCTCGTGAGCCCGAGCGGGGCAAAGATCTCCGGGCAGGCGCTCGCCGTCGACGGCAATTCCGAGACGCTACGAACCTGATAGGAACCGTTCGCGGTAGCGGGCGAACGTTGCATCGAGCTCATCTTGTTCGATGCCGACGAGGGAGTAGTCGTGGTGGCCGGCTTCGGCCGGGGGTGTCGCATCGAGGGTCGTCCGCTCCAGGCCGAAACTGTCGCAGATCCCGTCGACGGTCGTCTGTGGTTCTGAGATGAGCGAGCGCTGGTCGAGGTGGATGACCTGAGCCTCAGGGAGTTCGGCGTCGACGAGCGAATCGAGCGAGCGGCCGTAGAGGTCGAGGTGGTAGCGGGCGATCTCGCGCTCGTCGACGGCATCAGAGAAGGCGCGACGAAGGTTGGCGATCAGGCTCGTCACCGAGCCGAGGACTTCCGTGGGTTCCCGATGGGTGATCACCACGCGAGCGTCGGGATAGACGGCGAGCAACGTGGGCAAGTTGTTGAGGTGCACCGGCGACTTGAGAACCCACTGCGATGTGGGCTGGCGGCGCTGGAGCACCTGCAGCACCCGGCGGTGTATCTCGTAGGCCGGTGTCATGTCGCAGGCCTGCAACCACTCGACGTAGCGAGGCACGCGATAACGACTCACGAACTCTTCGCTGCGGAACGCGAACGACATCGCCGACAGGCACTCCTTGTGCATCTTCCCGGCGTAGCGATGAATCGACATCATCGACTCGCTCTGGCGTTGCGGCCAGGTCAACTCGTCGTCGGCCGCCGAGAGCCGACGGGCATCGTCGCTGGAATCGAGACCGGGAGGAGGTGAGGGGAAGAGCAGCTCCCATCCTTGTGGGGCACGGTGCCCGGAGGGTTGGGTGAGGAGTCCATGCAGGAACGTGGTGCCGGTGCGAGGAGCGCCAGCCACGATGAGCGGCGCAACGATCTGCTCTTGGTCAAGAGCGGGATCGGCGATCGCCCACTGGTCGAGTCGGGCGCGTTCGGCGATGAGCCGCGTCATCCATCGCCGAGTGAAATCGTGGCCGAGTTCGGTGAGCTGGGCATCGGTCTGCAGCGAGTCGATGAGCAGCTCGAGCGGTTCGTCGACGTCTGCCAACGATGCATCGATCTGCGCTCGGTCGATCCCATCGGCGCCGCTCGCATCGACGACCAACTCTTCGCGGTTCATCTCAGCTGCGGAAACGCCACGCCAGGTGCGCGCGGCGAGCGGCGAGCTCCGCGGCCCGTTCGTCGTAAGTGACCCGGGGGGTGTCGGCCCCCATGAGCGATTCGAGTTCACCGACCTTGACGACCCGCGATTCGATGGCGGGCGCCGAATCGTCGTGGGGCCAGAACCACCGGAAGGTGCACAAGCCGGTGGCGCGCCCGCCGGTGTCGAGCCAGTTGGCTGCGCCGACATCCACCGGTGAGATGACGGCGCGGATCCGACCGTCAGCGGACAGCTGTGTCTGGCGATGGTTGCGGCTGCTCGCTCGGCCGGCGAGGTCGGTCAGCTCGAAGGTGCCCATCCGGTAGAGCTGCAGCGCCCAGTAGTCGGCAGCGGGCACGTCGGCCTCGACGAAGATCGCCTCGTCTGGCGCCAGGTCCCAGAAGTTGAACGCGTAGCGCGCGGCCGACAATCCTTTGGCGACGGCGAGCCCGCTGGCGAACACGTTGGGTTCGCGCTCGTCGCGGTTCTCCACCATGTAGCGGTTCCAGTAGGTCATGGAGTCTTCGACCTGCTGATACGCCCGGTCGAGCCGCTGCGTGAGCTCGTCGACTGTGACCGCAGGCGTGGGGCCGGGATCATCGAGGCATTCGATGATCATCGTGGCCGGTTCGTCGGCGGCCCAGTCGTAGTAGTACTCCCGAAACGACGCCATGATCACACCCTCGCCGAGAGAGATGTGACGGTCGCCTTCGTCCTCGCCGCCGAGGGTGAGTTCGAACTCGTCGCCCGGTCCGATGCCGAGATCCGACGCCGTCAGCTGCTCGACGGTGCCCCAGACCTCGTTGTGCATGAAGCCCTTGCGGATCGCGAGCAGCCATTGGTCGCACGAGTGCATCCGGCCTGTGATGCGGTAGCGCCGATCCGGGCTGATTCGGGCGTGGCGGTAGACGTTGTCCGCGTTGGGTCCACCCCACTGATGGACCAGATCGTTGTGACGATGAAACATGGGGCGGGCAGGGTCGGCGTGGAACACCTCCCACTCGACGAACCCGGCGACCTGCTCGATGAGGTGCTCGATCTGTTCGGTCGGGGCATCGGGAAACTCACTCCCGACCACATGCGTCGCGAGCGTTTCGAGGCGCTCGGTGAAGCGGTGGAAGACAGCGTCAGCAGACACGGCCGGATGGTAGCCGAGCACCTGCCGACTACCGTCTCGAAGATGACGCAGCTCGATCTCAGCCCATTGGCCGGCGCTCTCGGCGCGACCGTTCGAGGTCTCGATCTCGGCGCTGAGCTCTCGAGCGAGACAATCGCTGCGATCCGCGCCGCGTTCGTCGAGCACCACGTCCTGGTGTTTCGGGATCAGGAGCTCTCGCCGGAGCAGCAGATGAGCTTCGGTCGTCGATTCGGTGAGCTCGACACGCATCCGTTCGTCGAGGGCAACGCGGAGTACCCGGAGGTGATCGACGTCGTCACCGAGCCCGACGACGTCTTCAACTTCGGCGGCGGATGGCACACCGATGTCACCTTCCTCGAAGAACCCGATCTCGGCTCGATTCTCTATGCCGTCGACGTCCCGCAGGGCGGCGGCGACACCCTGTTCTCGAATCAGCACGCGGCCTATGACGCGCTGAGCGAGACCATGAAAGAGATGCTCGACGGGTTGGTCGGCATCCACTCGGCGGGGCCGCAATACGCCGATGGCGGAAGCTCCACTTTCCACAAATCCATGAAGACGAAGGAGGCCGACCTGGCGAGCGCCTTCGTCGCCCATCCCGTCGTGCGCACCCACCCTGAGTCGGGCGAGAAGGCGCTCTATGTGAACGGTGCCTTCACGGTCAGCATCGCTGGCCTCCACGGCGACGAGTCCGCTCACCTTCTGCGTTTCCTGATCCGCCAGGCGACCAAGGAGATCTTCACCTGCCGCGTGCAATGGGAGCCAGGCACGCTCGTGATGTGGGACAACCGCAGCGTGCAGCACTACGCGCTCTATGACTACGCAGGCCAACGCCGCCATATGCGCCGCGTGACCGTCAAGGGAGATCGCCCGACGTGAACGAGCCGGCGACGCGACCCAACGTCCTCTTCATCATCTGCGATCAGCTGCGGGCCGACTACCTCGGCTTCGCCGGCCACCCGGTGGTGCAGACGCCGAACATCGATCGCATCGCCGC
The DNA here is from genome assembly GCA_938091985.1 of uncultured Acidimicrobiales bacterium. GTDB lineage: Bacteria > Actinomycetota > Acidimicrobiia > Acidimicrobiales > Aldehydirespiratoraceae > JAJRXC01. Next base: position 3,486 of record CALKOE010000144.1, read on the forward strand.
TCGCTCCGTGGTGTTCGACCGGGCCTATGTCGCCAACCCGGTCTGTATGCCGAACCGGTCGACGATCATGACCGGCCGCATGCCCTCTGCTCACGGCGTCATCTTCAACGACC
>CALKOE010000145.1 GCA_938091985.1 uncultured Acidimicrobiales bacterium
ACGTCGCGCTCCAATACACCCATCAACTGCCGCCCGGGTTCTCCTGCGTCACCACCATCACGATGGCGTTTCTCATGAACGGCTACTCGGTTGAGTTCACGCCGATCCACTACGCCGAGCGGGCCGGTAGTTCGAAGTTCCATTGGTTGGCCGATACGCGGCGCTACGCCCTCCAGGTCATCAGGATGATCCTGTCCTACGACCCGCTTCGTGTCGTTCTACCGATCGCCACCCTCATCGGCATCGTGTTCGTGGGCAAGCTCGGCTACGACCTCGTCGACAAGGACTTTCGGCCCGCGGCGAACACGCTCTTGCTCGGTTTCGCACTGCTCCAGGTGCTTGTCATCGGTCTTCTGGCCGACCTCGTCGTGCGGGTCACTCGCCCGACGCGAATCGTGCCGCCGGGCGACATCACCGAAGAACTCAGCTGACGCGCTCGATCAACCCGTCGAGACGTCGAGACACCGCCGGCCAGCCGTAACTGCGGCGCACATAGTCGCCACCCGCTGCCGCCAGCGTGGTCCGGGTCACCGGCTCGTCGAGCAGCCGGGCGAGGGCGATGTCGAAGTCGCTCACGCCCGTGTAGTGCAGCCCGCCACCGGAGTTGAGGCAGTGCTCGACCATCGGCGCGCACCAGCCATTGACCAGAACGGGCGTGCCTGCGAGCCACGCCTCGAGAATCACGATCGAGAACGACTCGTAAAAGGACGGGTTGATCAACACATCAGCCGCTGCGAGCAAGCCGAACTTGTGTTCCTCGGGGATCGGACCGAGCGAGATGACTCCTTCGACCTTCGGCGGCGCCTCCGCGATGGGGCCCGCCAGCACCAAGCGACCTCGGCCGTGAGCGGCTCGGAATCGGGCGAATCGTTCGACCAGATCGTGGGTGCCTTTGCCGCGATCGACCCGACCGAGACAGAGCGCGAACGGCTCTTCACCCAACCCGAGCGCCGCACGGGCCGCAGCGGGATCGGGAGTCTCGTGCATCTCCACCGGGAGGCCGACAAGCGCCTGTGGTGACGTGACGGTCGGCGGGAAGCGTTCGTGGACCAGCGCTTGTTCGGCCCGAGTCTGCAGCGCAATACCGCTGACCTGCGCAAACACCTCGTCAAACACGGGGAGCTCCAGCGGAAGCTCTCGGTGCGCGGCCGGGTAGAGAATCGTCGGCACGCGAGCGAGCGGCAACCCCCGCACGGTCGGGTGGTAGAGGTAGGGGTAGAAGACCAGGACACCACGATCGACCGCGGCGATCGCTTCGAGGAGTGAGCTGCTGGTCGGGCCCTGGGCGTCGATCCACTCCAAGGCATCGTCGAGAGAGACGTCGCCCGCTCGCGGCAGCACCAACTCGCTTTGTGCGTCGAAGTCGGCGGCGCGAAGTCGGTCGACGGCGCAGCGCGTGACGCGGACCCCGTCCTCGATCGTCTCGCCCGGCGCAGCGTCGTCGGCCCACGTCTGCATCGACGTGGCGCACGACGTGATCACCGCCACGTCCCGACCGTCGGCGGCGAGCCGAGTCGCCAGCTGACGCGCACCGGCCTCGGCCCCACCGAGCACGTCGGCTCCGTATCTGGGGGTGACGAACGTGACGGGAGTGGACATCAGCGTGCGCCCTCGAGGAGGGGTTGCAGGGTGCGACGCATCGACGCCGTCGACGACTCGAGACCCAACTCCCGCGCCCGCACCCGACCCCGCGACACCAAACCCTCACGCACACCCACATCCGACAACACCCGCACCACCGCCTCCGCCACAACCCCCACCGACTTCTCCCCGCCATCGCCACCCACAACCAAACCCGCACCCGCCAACGTCTCCGGCACCGCCGCAGCCCCAAACGCAACCACCGGCACCCCAAACCCCAACGCCTCAACCACCGGAACACAAAACCCCTCATGCTCCGACACCGAAACAAACACATCCGCCGCCTCATAGGCAGCAACCAACTCAGCCTCCGACACCGAACCCGCCACCACCAACCGATCCGAAACCCCCAAACCCTCCGCCAAACCCACCACCGCATCCACAAAACCCGACGACGACACCCCACCCACCAACACCAAACGCGCATCAACACCCAACGCCACAACCCCCGCCAACACACCCACCAAATCCTGCTGACACTTGTTCGGCGACAACCGCCCCACAAACAACATTGTCGCCGGGGACGGCGCCCCGGGATCCCCTGACAACTCAGCACTCTCGCCACTCGCCCAATCCGCCGAATCAGACCTCTCCCACAACGGCACAAACAACACCGGCGACACCGACACCAAGTCGTAGCCGATCTCTCTCAGCTCGCGGGCGTTGTAGTCGCTGTCGGCAATTGCGGCGTGGGCCAGCGGGCGTAGTTCCCAGAGCTGTTCGCGACCCCATCGCAGGCCCTGGATCTGCTCGGGTTCCCACGGCTCGACGAACTCCGGCGGCGTGACGTTGTGGTAGTTCACGACCACGGGGATCTTTCGAAGCACGATCTCGCTGGCCGCCAGTGAGCCGATGGAGTGCTGAAGGATCGTCAGGTCCGCATCGGCCTTCCACCGATCGAGCAACACGACCTCCTCCTCGGTGGCCGTGGGTCGCTCGACCACGAAACGAACCACATGGCCGTCGGCGACCAACAGGTCTCGCAACAAGAGGGAGTGGG